>CAMLMM010000112.1 GCA_946481105.1 uncultured Alphaproteobacteria bacterium | reverse complement strand
GGCCGCATCCTTTTTGGAAGCGTTGTTATAGTCGTTTCAGCCCTGAAAAATCAAGGTTTTTTGGGGATTTTTTTAAAACCGGGGCGAATCCCAAGTTATGGCCGGAAATGGGGTCTGATTCCGGTAAAAGTACGGAGAAAAAGCTTGTTATTTACCATAATGTATGGTTTATTACTAACCATAATAGTAACAGTATTTCAGGAATATTCAGATGTCTTACAAGGACCTTTTTAGACAGTTGGCTTTATCTGCAGCCTTGGGTTTTTCAGGAAACGCCGCTGTTGCCGGATCTCCTTCTATGCCCCCACCTGTCTTAAGAAATCCCACTCCCAGCGCAGCTTTACTGATCCTATCAACGTCACAAAGCAGCAAGTCGTCCGCTAAAGACCCGTTGGCTGACGCGCCACAATCTGTACGGGCGCTTACTCAACGCATGAGGACCCCAGAAAACCAATCTGTAATCAATAGCTGTTTCCGGGAATATGCCATCGAGGAAAAACCTGTACATCAGGTGACAGCATCTGATGCACAAAGAGTCGTAGATTGTACGGATAAAAAGAACATTGCTGGCTTCTTGGCAGATGCCACTTCAAATCGGGCAGCAATTGCCAACCTTGTCGTTTATGAAACCCGTGATGCAACGGCTATAAGAATTAATGACTTTTCTCGCGTCGCGAATAAGGTAGCTGAAGAATGCAAGGGAACTGAACAAAAGTCAGTGAGTGCCTTTGCGAAATGCGCGGAGAGAGTAAATAATAATTCGAAATGGGTGGATCTTGCCCTCGTCCTCGCAGGAATGGGTGCAACAGGCACAGCTGTATGGGGTGTGGCAGGTTATCGCCATCGCCGCAAATACGGCACACCGGAAAATACTATCTAGATTCAATTAAGCTCGCGATTTGGTGACGACCCAAGATTAGATGCGCACCAAATCCCACAATCAGGCAAGCCAGCGCAGCCATATCTGCTGCAAAAACACGGGCAATCTGGTCGTTATAGCCGCCGATTGACCATGCCAGTCCCAGAAATGAAGTAACGCTTACAAATCCTGCGCTAAAGGCAGGCATCTGAACAGCAGGTCGGAATGCCGCATAAAGCATAAAAATTCCCAATAAACCGAAAAGAACAGCACGGTGGCGCATAAGGATTTCTAGATTGGGATCGTTGACGGAAACGCCATACAGAACCGATAACTGTTCAGGACCCAGTACACCCGATAGTGGCAACAGGTGGATGATAGCCACGAGAACCAGCATTGATGAAACGATGTATCGCATCAATGTTCTATTTTGCAGGCGGTGCAATATAGCTCGCTTCGTTGGTTTCCCACGGGAAGTGAAGCCATGTGTCTGTGCTGACACTCATGATGTAGGTATCAACTGCATCTTCACCGGCGGGCTTTGCATAAAGGGCCGCGTAATGGGCTTTGGGCATCAGGGCGCGGGCGGCGCGGAATGTGTTGCCGGTATCCGATAGATCATCAATCACCAGCCAGCCTGCACCGTCACCAGCATCAGCGGCAGGTTTGATCACGTTGGCCTTGCGCTGGCTCTGGTCGTCATAACTGGAAATGCACAGCGTATCTATATGTTTGATTTTCAAGTGACGTGCGATGATGCAAGCCGGAACCATTCCGCCTGTTGTGATCGCTACAACACCCTTCCAAGGGCCCTTATCTGCCAGTTTCAGCGCCAGTGATTGGGCGTGCAGGCTGATCTCGTCCCATGTCAGCGGCATATCCAGATGCTTGGGTGCGGCGGTCATATTCTTATCCTTTTGTTTTAAAGTCAGAATTATTCATTATGATGGTTATAGCTGAAATACAAGTAGGAACCATTCCGCATGACCCGTCTTAAGGCTTTTATTGAACACCGCTATTTCACCGGTTTCATAATTTCTCTGATTTTGATCAATGCTGTCACTCTCGGCCTTGAGACAAATGATATCCTTATGTCCAAACACGGTAAATTCATGCATTTCCTGGATCACGGCATTCTGGCGGTCTTTGTACTGGAGTTATTGCTGAAGCTGGTGGCCTATCGGCGCGATTTCTTCCGTTCCGGCTGGAACTGGTTTGATTCCACAATTATCGCCATTTCACTTATCCCGGCAACAGGGGCATTGTCGATACTGCGGGCGCTACGCGTTTTCCGGGTTTTGCGCCTGTTATCTGCCGTGCCTTCCATGCGTCGGGTAATTTCTGCGCTCTTTCGTGCCATACCGGGTATGGCCTCCATCATGTCCGTGCTGTTAGTTATCTATTATGTGGCGGCTGTACTGGCGACCCATGTCTTTGGCCATACACAGGATGCAACACTTGAATCCCTCTTTGGTAGCGTCGGTAAATCCATGTTCACATTATTCCAGCTTATGACGCTGGAAGGGTGGCGCGACGGGATAGCGGAACCCGCCATGGCGATCTATCCATGGTCATGGATATTTTTTGTCGTCTTTATCATTGTCACATCGTTTGCTGTCTTGAATCTTTTTATCGGTGTAATTGTTGATGCCATGAACATCATTCATGAAGAGGAAGATGAGGCGCACGGCGAGTTGCCTCTGC
>CAMLMM010000111.1 GCA_946481105.1 uncultured Alphaproteobacteria bacterium | reverse complement strand
GAGCGATGTGACTTGGGCATCTGACAGGGAAACTTCCTTTAAGGTTTTTTTGAAGCAGTAAATCGGACCGGAAAGCTCGGTCAGGGGCATAGAATATTTATTATCCGGATGAGATTGGTTTGGCGGAACAAATGGAACTATAGGAACGCATAAATAGCCGACCACTTTGCCATGACGTTTGATTTTATCATGGATGTAGTAAAGCTGGTCATTATCCTGCTCTTTCCAGGAAACACGGGCGATATCCCCGCGCACTACTTTTAAGCCATTATTTTGCATCAATTTTGCTTTCTTACTTTGTTTATATTTAACTATAAATTTCTATTTTACAAAGTTAGTTGTGTATATTTACATATTGTTAATTTTATGGCAATAAAAAACTTGCTTTTCCGTGAAAAAGCGCCGAAATTCAGGAAAGGGAGGGCAGACAAAATGGTCGCCAAAGCACAAAGAAGTGAACGTTCAGTCGTGGTATGGCTGGAAAATGACGCCGCCAATGATCCTGTTCATCCGATTTGTGTCGGGCAATCGACCGATCACGGGTTAAGTCTGCTTAAAACCCATTTTGATTCAGTGGGGGATGCTCGTAAGGGAATTTCTGCCCATGCAAAACGTGAATTAGGAATTCCTAAAGGACAGATATTCTTCTTGGAACCGGGGCAGCATCTAGGCTGAAAATCGTGCAAACGAACTAATAGACCCTCTGCAAGTTGTATTTATCATAATTAATTGTTGTTTTTTTAATAATGCATGTGTAAAACGTCTCCCTACAGGAGACAATTCATGAGCAAAAGCCCCATTCCGATTCTTGATGTTTTAAGCATGGAATTCGCTGAAAACGAAGCAGGTTGTCTTACTCTCAAATCTGCATTTCTGACGTCAGGCAGCATTAGCCGCCGGATCGACCCGGTCTTGCCTGATGAAGATATGCGCACGCCTCAATGTGTTAGCGATTTTGCCGACTCGGTGAGCGGGGGACAAAGAGTATCACCCAGCATAACAGTTATTGAGTATTTCTTCCCGAACGCCATGCGTATGCTAGGCATATAACGCCAAGCCCCAGACAGAACATTACATTGTAATTCGCCATTGAAAGCCCGAACAGGCTGGCGGGGATTTCATCGCAGCGCACGACGGCAGTTTGTTTGATGCGTTCAATTACTTCCTCAATACTACCTGACATGTCAGGCGTGGAACAGCCGGTCAGTCCTTCCCACCATTTGCGCTCGACGCCCGAGTGAAAGAAGGCGATAGCGCTATTCACCAAAAATACGACACCGGCAACACCAATAAGTGGCAAACGCAGGCGCGCGTACGCAAGGGCGGTGAGGCCGATCACGATATTAATGAAAAAGGGCGCACGCTGAATAAGGCATAATTCGCAGGGCTGAAGATGGAAGATGTACTGGGCGATATAGGCACCACAAAGCGCCAGCGTGGAGGTAAGGGCAATGAAGAGGGCGACATAGCGCGGCGGGATAGAGAACATAGGCTATTATCTGGCGTTTTAGGCCAGAAAATCAATGGTAAAAAAGTGTGAAATCAGGGGTTTAGACCGTAAAAACAGGGTTGAATTCGGCGGCGGGTGTCGTTATAACTTCCCTCAATGCGGGTATGGTGGAATTGGTAGACGCGCTGGACTCAAAATCCTGTGCCGCAAGGCGTGTCGGTTCGAGTCCGACTACCCGCACCACTTATAAATTTCCTCGAAAATTTATGGAAGAACAATGGAAACGGATCGTCTGATTATGCGCCGCTGGCGACCAGAAGATTTGGAACCGTTCGCGGCGCTCAATGCCGATCCTGAGGTTATGCGTTATTTCTCCGCCTGCCTGTCCAAAGACGAATGCGCGGCGTTTATCGAACGCGCCGAAACCACGTTTGAAAACTATGGTTTTGGTTTATGGGTGACAGAGCATAAAGACAGCGGGGAATTCATGGGGTTCATTGGCTTGAGCGTACCGCGCTTTGAAGTTGCGTTTACCCCCTGTGTCGAAATCGGCTGGCGTCTGGCACGCAAATTCTGGGGCTCAGGCTATGCCACGGAAGGCGCACAAAAGGCATTGCAGTTTGGTTTTGAAGATGCAGGACTGCCCGAGATTGTGTCTTTCACTTATGAAGGCAACCACCCGTCACGCAAAGTCATGGAACGACTGGGCATGAAATATGATCCTTCCGGCGACTTCAATCACCCGAATATCAGCACCGGCCACTGGCTTGAAAAGCATGTGCTGTATCGTCTGGCGCGGCAGGACTGGTTAGCTGCCTGATTGCTTCCACGCGGCAATCTTCCGCATCAGCATTCCACATCCATACAAAACTGCGCCAGTCAGTAACAGGCAAACAATACGTACAATCGTAGGGGCATTGGCCGCATCATATAGCAGGGCCTTGCCCGCGGCAAAGGCCAGCACGAAGAGGGCGGATTTGGCCATGATATTATCCTTGCGGCCAAAGGCAAAGACCATGACACCAACGGCATAAAGCAACCAGCAAGCGGATACAGCCAGCGATCCGGCATCATAAGCCAAACGGTATAGTCCGGTGACGGCCATAAGATGGGCGGCGGCGAGCAGGATATTCCCGGATTGCGGATGGGTTTTGACTTTCTCCTGACTCAGGACGATAACAGCCCATATTGTACCGAGAGAGACCAGCGATACGGCCAACCAG
>CAMLMM010000110.1 GCA_946481105.1 uncultured Alphaproteobacteria bacterium | reverse complement strand
GGGCCTGTTTACAATAGTAGCACGGGTGGTGTTATTGCCGGAGCCATGGGTTGCGGTGGATTAACCCCATTTTTCGGCGGCATTATGGATGACGTGCGTTATTATGACGCGGCCTTGACGGGCGCGCAGGTATTGTCACTTTATAACATTCACTAGGTAAGGTTTACATAATTAATAATAACCACATAAAAGTCTCATAAAAACCTTGACGCAAAACCCGAAAATACTCTAAGGTCCGCCTACCTTTTGCTCCGAGGTCACAAAAAGATTCGTTTATACAAGGATTAAGATTATGAGCCGTCAGTGCCAGATTACCGGAAAAAAACTCATGAGCGGGAATAACGTATCCCACTCGCAGCGTAAAACACGTCGCGTTTTTAACGTGAACATTCAGGAAACCAGCGTTTACAGCGAGGCCCTGGGTACCACTGTGCGTATTAAAGTATCGACCGCCGGTCTGCGCACGCTGGATCACAAAGGCGGCATCGACCAGTTCCTGCTCGACACCCCGGTTTCGAAACTGGACGAGAACCTTCACGATGTGAAGGCCAAGGTTGAGAAAGCCATCGCCAAGAAATCCGCCTAATTTATTTTGGCGTTTTCCGAGAAGATAGACTATCCGAATTTCGGATTTGAGATCCTGCAGCGTGATGCAGGATCTTTTGCTCGTTTAGGCAAGTTGCAAACGCCGCACGGCACGATTGAAACACCAAATTTCATTTTCGTCGGTACCAAGGCCGCCATCAAAAACCTGCACCCGTACCAGATACGCGAAGCAGGGGCGGACATCATGCTGTCCAACACATATCACCTCTATATTCAGCCGGGGCCGGAACTCGTTCAGAAAATGGGCGGGCTGCATAAATTCTGCGGCTGGGATGGGCCGATGCTTACCGATTCTGGCGGATTCCAGATTTTCTCGCTGGGCACCGGCACCGGCGCAGATGAAATTAAAGGCCGCGGCAAGGCGGGGAATAAATCATTGCTGAAAATCGACGAAGAACTGGGCGCGATTTTTAAATCTTATAAAGATGGCAGCGAGTGTCGCCTGAACCCGGAAATATCGATGGATATTCAGCGGAAGCTCGGTGCTGATTTAATTGTTCAGATGGATGAATGCACACCGCATAGCGCAGAGCGCGAGTATACCGAAAAATCCATGCAGATGAGTCACCGCTGGGGTGACCGTTCGCTGACCGCCTTCAATAAGGATCATGACGGCACGCAAGGATTATATGGTGTGGTGCAGGGCGGTATTTACCGCGACCTGCGCGAGGAGAGCGCCGAATATACCAAAAGCCGTCCATTCTTCGGTACGGCCATTGGTGGTTGCCTGGGCGGGACCAAGGTGCATTTCTATGAAATCCTGTCATGGTTGCCAACACGCATTCACCCGGAACGTCCGGTGCATTTGCTGGGTATCGGCAAAATCGAAGATATTTTTGAAGGCGTGCGCCAGGGTATGGATACGTTTGACTGCGTGACGCCAACCCGTGAAGCGCGTCATGGCCGCGCCCTGATGAAAGGCGCGCCGGGCGGGTTTATCAACCTGCGTAATTCCAAATTCAAGGATGACCCTACACCGCTCGATGAAAGTCTCGGGTTATTGTCGTCGACCATTTACTCCAAGGCGTATATTCAGCATTTGCTGAAAGCGGGTGAGATGCTGGCCTTCCAGATCGTCAGCCAGCACAATGTCGCGGTTATCGCCCGCCTGATGCGCGAAATCCGCGCTGCCCTGAAAACCGGGGAACCCGGTGCACTGGATAAACTGCAAAAAGAGTGGCTGCCGGAGTAGGTGCGCTGCTAGTTCACCCTCCATTGTCATTGCGAGGAGCTGCGCACGAAGCAATCCAAGGATTCAAAATGATGTTCTGGATTGCCGCGTCCGCCTATGGCCTCCTCGCAATGACGGATTTTTAATGAAAATTATGGTGTTTTAAGGCGGTCTTTATTCCCAGTTTTAAAAGATCGCGCCATAGGCTATAATAATAAAATGAGTCAAGAACAGGGACATCAGATATATTCGGTGATATTACGCGATTACGCTACCTGGTTTGGCGAAGTCATGCGGACGGCTTTTTACAGCACGGATGCAAAGCAGCGTGAAGGTATTGTCCCACCCGCGATTGCCCCGGCACTGGAACCGCATTTTCAGTCTATTAATCAAACTATTCCGGATCAGATTTTCGAGAGTGAAATATATCTGGCGGAATCGACCAAGAAATTGCTGGCTGGTAACAAGGCACCTGATGCCGATACATTCCAGAAATTCTGGCAGGCTTATGAAGGCATGCTGGGTTTACTCCACCGTCTTGAAAAAGATGAGGTGATGGCCGGGAGTGGCATTGATCCGGAAACGGGCTTGCGCAGCGCGGCTGTGATGTTGCCTGATCTGGAGCGGGAACTTGAACGTCGCGCGCGACGCGGCCAGCCATTCTGTATTGCGCTGACCCGTATTGACGGCGATGAGAATAATAAAGACCCGGAAAAGAGAAAACTGGCTGTTATCTGCCTGAAGAAAACAGTGCGCAGCTTTGATGATGCGTATGTGACGGGGCAGGGGGATTTTCTGGTGAGCCTGAAACATGCCGATGTGAATGGCGGGCTGAAGTTTTCCGTGCGCCTGAATGACGCCTTGAAGCGCAATGAGAATGTCAATTTTACGATGTCCTGTTGCGTAGCCGAACCGATGCCCGGTGATAACATGGAAGAGTTAATTACCAATACGCGCGTTGATCTGAATCACATTGCGCAGCTCGGTGCCGGGGCTTCGGGGCAGTATGAAGACCTGAGTCCGCTCAGCCGTTACGTGCAGTCGCTGAAAGATTCATGATTACGCACGCCGCTCATCCCAATCTATTTGTCGTCGATCATCCGCTGGTGGCGGATAATCTATCGCATATGCGCGACAAGAATTGTCCGTTTCCTGAATTCCGTCTGCGCCTGAAAAAGATTTCTGTGCTGCTGGCCTATGCCGCCACAGAAAACATGAAACTGACCACGCGCAAGATAACAACACCGCTGACGGAGATGGACGC
>CAMLMM010000109.1 GCA_946481105.1 uncultured Alphaproteobacteria bacterium | reverse complement strand
GTGACTTCGATTCCCCGCTTGCCCGCGAGGGCACGCAGCGTGGCATCCGTTGCCTGCTTGAATGATTCGCTGTCCTGCGGGGGTTTTTGTGACGAGTCCATGTGGGAGTATAGGCAAAAATATCTTTGTAAATCAATTGGTTAAATCTGTAACACAGCGCAACAGAGCGTGATTTGTCGAAAAAGTGAGCAAATATTACTTTAAGGTCGTGAGTTAATTGAGTTTTTTAGCAAAAGTACGTTACCTATGCAGCACACCGTTTCATCACCTGTCATTCTTTCTGGCGTTGGCCTCCATTCCGGGGCGGAAACAATATTGCGTATTTTGCCTGCTGCGGCAGGGACCGGACTTAATTTCAAACGCGTTGATGTCACCGACCGCGACCAGATTGTCCCGGCCAAATGGGACCATGTCGCAGATACACGCCTGTGCACCGTTGTTGCCAATAAGGCGGGTGTAAGCGTTGGTACCATCGAACATTTAATGGCCGCGCTGGCGGCCTGTGGCGTCGATAACGCCATCATGGAAATCGATGCACCGGAAGTGCCGATTATGGATGGCAGCTCGGCCCCGTTTGTTGAGGCTATTCTGGATGCAGGTCTTAAAACCCAGACCGCGCCGCGCCGCGCCATCAAGATTTTAAAAGAAGTCCAGCTGGTTGACGGCGATAAAACCGTGACGCTGAAACCCGGTATTGGCTCGCGTTTCAGAGCCACGATTGATTTTGCTCACCCATCGATTGGCGTGCAGTCATCCGAGATTGAATTACTGTCCGGTGAATTCCTGACCAAGGTAGCCGATGCGCGGACATTTGGTTTTGCGCATGAAGTCACCGCGTTACGTGCGATGGGGCTGGCTTTGGGCGGGTCGCTGGAAAATGCCGTCGTGCTGGATGAAAAAGGCGTGATGAACCCGGAAGGGCTGCGCCATGATGATGAATTCGCGCGTCATAAAGTTCTGGACGCGGTGGGCGACCTGTATATCGCCGGTGGGCCTATCCTCGGTCATTACGAAGCGGTCAAACCGGGTCACAACATGAATAACCGCCTGTTACAGGCGCTGTTTGCCCAGCCGGACGCCTGGAGCTGGAGCGATCTGTATATCGATTCGGTTCCATTAGCTGAGGTTAATACACCTGTCGCAGCCGCTATCGTGGCCTCAAAAGCTAGAAAAACAGCCATTTCTGCTTAAAACCCTCAATTTGTTTGTCATATATGTTTAGTTATGATATAAATATCTCAATAAAAAATTGAGATTATTGAGGGTTGTAATGAGTAGTGAGCCACAAACGGTTTTGGGAACGCAGTTTCGCACTTTCGGCGGTTCCAGCAGAAATCCAGACACGCTAATTGTTATGTCGCGTTTATTATCGCGTGATACTCAAACGATAGCCGCCGCAGCCTATTCTGCGCCGACATTTTCAATAGATGCGCTTCGTACCATACAGGCTCAAAATGCCGGAGCAGAAAGTATGATCATTGCCAGCATTCTTGACCGACATTGGCATGCTGACGGCGCGGCGCGCGGGAATGTTGCTAGTATCCTTGTAAGCAAAGGTCAAGCGCAGGGTGTTCTCGACATTTTGAGGCATTTAGAACCTCAGGACCGCATGTCAGTTCTAAAAGGTGGTGATACCGCCATCGTTTTGGCAAAATCTGGGATTCCTTTGGAAGTAGTCGCCAGTCTTTATCCGGAGAATCCAGGAATGCTGCTCCATAGCATGGAAGCTCTTTTGAAGCCTATGACGCAGCAGGGAGAAGTTAAATCACCCGAATTAACACATTTGCGGGCGGCAGTTCAGCGCTTTGATGTAGCGTTAGGTCACGGCTATAAACTTGAGAATTACCCGCTGGTTACATTTGAAGCTTTTTATGATGCGCGGTTTCCCGATAGCTCCGGACAAGTACGAACGATAAGATTGCCGCTTCAACCAGCCGCACCTGCTTAGCCATAAGAAAACTTTTGGTTATTCGCATAATTTGAAAAAGCCCCTTGCAGTTCCTGTAAGGGGCTTTAATCTAGGGGCAGATTAAAGGAAAGCCTTATGAAATACGTCATTTTGCCCGTTTTGCTGGCCGTTGCGCTGACATCCTGTTCGTCTGAAAAAAAGTCGGACCCGCTGACCGTGGAACGCCCGGCGGAAGACCTGTTTAAAGATGCCAATACAGCGGTCAAGGATAAGCGTTATAAAGACGCGTCGACACTTTATGCCGAAGTCGAACGCCAGCACCCATATTCCGATTATGCGACCGAAGCCCAGATACGTCAGGCCGAAGTTGCCTATGGGAATTTGAAATATGATGAGGCCATTATCGCGTTGGATCGTTTTATCGAACTTCATCCCGGCCACCCAAAGGTCGATTACGCGTATTACCTGAAAGCGGAAAGTTATTACGAACAAATTACGGATATCCGTCGTGATCAGTCAATGAGTCTGATGGCGCTGGAAGCGCTGGAAACCGTTATTAATCGTTTTCCGGATAGTAAATATGCGCGTGACGCGAAATATAAAAAGGATCTGGTGCTTGATCACCTGGCCGGTAAGGAAATGGAAATCGGGCGTTTTTATCAGAAGCGCGGTGATTATAATGCGGCCATTAACCGTTTTATGAATGTCGTGCGGGATTACCAGACCACCAGCCATATCCCGGAGGCGTTGCACCGTCTGGTCGAGACATACACGACGCTGGGCTTGCGGGATGAGGCAACGCATGTGGCGGCAGTGCTGGGGCATAATTATCCCGGCAGCAAATGGTATGAGGACACGTTTAAAATTCTCGATCCGCAACAGCGCAAGAAGCTGAAAGACGAACGGTCATGGATCAGCCGCACCGTGTCGTCGCTGCTGAAGCCCGATTAAATGATTATGGTGGGCTGAATTGCTGACAAGCCTCCATATCAAAAATGTCGTGCTGATTGACCAGTTGACGCTGTCATTCGCGAAAGGGCTTTCGGCCCTGACGGGTGAGACGGGCGCTGGAAAATCTATTCTTCTCGACTCGCTGGGGTTGGCGCTGGGTGCACGCGCGGAGGCAGGGCTGGTGCGCCGTGGAACGGACCAGGCCAGCGTTACCGCCACATTTGAAATCGAAAATGATCATCCCGTTTGGGCAGTTCTGAAAGAGCAGGATATCGCGCCGGAAGGTGATATTATCCTGCGTCGTACGCTCGGCAGTGACGGGCGCAGTAAAGCCTATATCAATGATGCGCCCGTGAGCATTGCGATGCTGAAATCAGCCGGGGAGATGCTGGTGGATATTCATGGCCAGTTTGAAACCTATGGGTTGCTGAACCCGGCAAC
>CAMLMM010000108.1 GCA_946481105.1 uncultured Alphaproteobacteria bacterium | reverse complement strand
TTGAACGGGGTTTGGCGTTTTGTGTTTATTTTTTGGGGGCTTTCGCTTTAATAATATAATATTCCCGGTTTTTTAGGCTTAATTTTTACGGGTTTGGGGGGGGGGCGGCACGGCATTTTCTGCAACGGAAGGTTTTTTATTTACATATATTAATTTTTTGTGCTAATGAAGCCCGTCATTAAATAGAATAAAAATAAGGTGTGAGATGACACAACATAAAGAACGTCAAATAATTTTGGCGCAACGTGGCGATCCGTTCGCCGCATTGACAGCGCCGGATTTGCAGTCAGCCATTACACGCAGCATTTCATCAACAGGCGGACATGTCATTCGCGTCAGCGATAAGCCGAAAGCGAGCGATCCGCCACGGTTCATATCGCAAGATCGGAGCAATAGGAAACGTGAAACTGCCATAAAGCCGGCACCGTTATTGCGTCGTGGAAATAAAGCGGCGGTACCATCAACCGAAAAAATTGAACCAGCCCATAAAAAATTACCGTGCCTCAGCGTCCAGTTCAACAATGTCATGTTCATTGAAGCGCGCCGCACCTGTATCGGCGCAGAAACTTTTCGGGCGTACCTGCCGGATGACCTGGCGCGCCAGTACGAAGCCTATGTTGCAGCATCAAAAGAACAGCAGGAGATGCGCATGACGGCAGGGTTGCTGGGGTTCGCACAAAGTTTTTACCGGGCCTTGCCAAGCTGGGAAGATCCTGCCCGCATATCCGAAGCCGCAGGAATTCAGTTTGGTGAGAGCGAAGTGGACGTCTATATGTCGCGACGTACCGCAGAGGTGCAAATTAAGGAAGCGTTCCGGCAATACTGTCCAGATAGGCAGGCCGTAATGCAGCATATGCTGACGAAAGGGTTTTCTGAAGCGTCGGTAAAGGAAATTCTTAATGGTAGCATTCATGCTTCCGTATCACGAAAGCTTGTGGCAACAGCGTTGCAGGCCATTATATCGAAGGAGCCTGTATAATGGATGAGGATTCAAAAAAAGCGGATAATGATACGCCTGATCTGACGGAAAGAAACCCGTTTGCCAATATGTTTGCCGATCATGTGGCCAAGATTACGAAAGGTAAGATGCCCGCAGCACGAACCGCAAAGGGAATTTTAAAACCACCACCGGGGAAGAAGACACATAGGACGCCAAAGGAGTATGTGCCAATGTGGCAATTGCCTACAACGGCGAAACCAGTCGCTGCAGAAGAACCCGCTCAGCGCACGCCGGAAAACATATCTTTAGCAGACGAGTTCGGCACGGTTGTGCGTCAAGGCGAAGAGAGGACAGGGTTTCAAAGGAGGCGGATCGAATTCTATTTGCCCGAAGATTTAAAAACTGCTTTTGACCGATACAGGCAAAGCCATATTTTAACCGCGCAGGACCAGAAAAGCCGGACGCTTATTGAATATGTTCGCAATCTTTATGAAACATTGCCGGGTAAGAACGATAATGCCAGCCCCCGCGAAATTGAATATTACGCTATAAATGGCAAGCCCATTACCAGCCTGCCCATGTCGAAAGAAGTGGCGGTTCGCCAGATTGCACACGCCAGAAAAAATGCAGCCACCCCTGTTACAGACAATCAGATTGTAAGACGGTTAAGCGGAAAATTTACCCCGACGGCCATCCATGATGTGCTGGATAACCGTGGGAATCATTTGCCTGAACGCAAATTGGTTGCTCATATCCTGACGATTATCGGTCCCGCACGACAGATTGGCTGAAAATTTTCTTGTATCGCCCTGAAATCGTATTATTGTGAGGTCAAAATAATAATACATAACAGGAGACCAAAGCCCGCTTGAGTTTCAATGAGGTTGTGGGATGGTTCCGCGGAGATGGAGCGCAGGCGCAGGCAGATGATTTAAGCGTATTCCTGAGCACAGCCTTGCAGAAGTTGGAAACCATGCCGGATGCACAGGTCATGCCTGGTCGGGCGTTATGATTTGATATCAAATAAATCAGACAGATTATTCACCAGCGCTTCGCCGAGTTCGGACGCGTCGGCGATAGTGATGGCGCGACTGTAATAACGGGTGACATCATGGCCGATGCCAATAGCCGTCAGGTCGACTTTGCCGATCATTTCTATCCAGTTGATGACATGCCGCAGATCCTGTTCGAGGACATTTGCGGGGTTGACCGAAAGTGTTGAATCGTCGACAGGGGCGCCATCGGAAATCACCAGAAGTATTTTACGCGCTTCGCTACGCTGGGCCAGCCGGTTATAGGCCCAGGCCAAGGCTTCGCCATCGATATTTTCTTTCAGGATGCCTTCCTTCAGCATCAGGCCCAGATTTCTACGTGTCCGGCGCATCGGCGCATCTGCAGATTTGTAAATGATATGACGCAGATCGTTCAGGCGGCCCGGTTCCAGCGGGCGGCCATTCCCAATCCAAAGGTCGCGGGATTTGCCACCTTTCCAGGTGCGGGTGGTGAAGCCGAGAATTTCGACCTTGATATTACACCGTTCCAGCGTGCGGGCGAGGATATCGGCGCACATGGCGGCAATCGTGATAGGGCGTCCGCGCATTGATCCGGAATTATCCAGCAGAAGCGTGACTACCGTATCTTTAAACTCGGTTTCTTTTTCCTGCTTGAAACTGAGCGGGACAGTCGGGTTGGCAACCACACGGGCAAGGCGGCTGCTGTCGAGATAACCTTCTTCCAGATCGAATTGCCATGAGCGGTTTTGCCGCGCCAGAAGTTTACGCTGCAAACGGTTGGCCAGTTTCGCGATAATCGTCTGCATCGGCACAAGCTGTTTATCCAGTTGGGCGCGCAGGCGGGTCAGTTCAATATCATCCGCCAGTTCTTCGGCTTTGACCACTTCATCAAATTGCGTGGTATAGATGGCGTAGGTCGTGCCGGGGCCGGTAGCAGGCAGTTTATCCTGCCGTATTTCAGCGGCCTGTTCGGAATCGGACTCATCTTCCTGCATCTCGCCGGACGGGGGCTGATCTTCGCCCATCGTATCATCGGATTCACCGGAAGATTCTTCGTCACCTTCAGATGTTTCCGGGTCGGTTGTCTGGGCGGTTTCATCACCAGCCTGATCATCTTCGCTATCTGTTTCGGTAGCTTCCTGATCTCTCTTGTCGTCATCTTCGGCAGGCGGTTTATCGGCTTCCTTTTCATCCTCGTTGCCGTGATTGTCCTCATCACCGGGGACTAAATCCATATTTTGCAACATACGGCGCGTAAGCTTCTGAAATGCGGACTGGTTATGCAGCGACTGCGACAGAGAGGTGGCCCAGTCATCGCCGAGTTTTTCACTGATCCAGTCTTTCCAGACAGAGACAAGCGGCTGGGCAGAAGCGGGCAGGCTTTCCCCTGTCAGATGGGACCGCACCAACGCATGTAACGCATCCGGCAATGTGTCGTTCCGGCG
>CAMLMM010000107.1 GCA_946481105.1 uncultured Alphaproteobacteria bacterium | reverse complement strand
GTTATTGCTTTGTATGTCCGCAAAATATCATCGCCACTATGAATGTTCGGCGAGTAAAGAAGCTTGATTAATTTCTTATCCAATTCCGGCAACTGCGCCACATCAGTTGGGGAGTTATCTTTTGAAGTGGATTTAGGGTGTTTTTCACCATTCCATTCCTTCAGAAAACTCGCTTCTTTTGTATAGATTACGTTTGTCAACCCAAGCGACCTGACAAGACATTCATTTACTAATGAGCGAAGTTTAACCTCGTCACGTTCCTGCCAGATATAGCAGAAGGACATTTGAATATTATTTTTTCCATCTGGAAGAATGTACCCATAAACCTGATTGTCCAGCGCGGGCGTAAAAAAGACACTCCCCGGCATATACGTCCACACAATCCCATCAAAAAAGAAATATGGTCCTGAAGCAGAGTAATTGGACCCCATCCCAAAATGATGCGCAGGAATTTTAAAAAGTTCATATTTCCCAGGCATTATAATAATGCGTACAGATGCGAATAAATCCTCAGCTTCCTTTTCATGGGGGATATAGGTAACTTGAAGCCCCGTAAGATCGGATAAAATAGGTGCAATCTGCTGAATCTGAGAGATAACCGTTTCCTGATTTTCGACGGGCTTAGATGAATCATATTCAAGAGATGCTCCCAATAAGTCATATTGAGTAACTTCCTTCAAATACTTGGACGCTGGCTTCAAGTCATTCGGGAATCCAAGGGAAATCTGAATATCCTTATTCCATTTATTGATCGCCGCAAATTTTGGCACACCCGTATCATGAAACATAAACGGTGCCATCCACGGATAAAATTTTCTGTATTTTTCCTCATTGATGTGCTGCACATATGTATTCATGCCTAAATAATTCGGGCGGCTCTGGCCAGGATGAAGAATAAAAGGATTTATAGCCGCATCAAGAAATGCACTGCGCAACTGCTGTTCCGAAATGGAAATTCCCAGCGAAACTTTGTTGGATTGATCAGGCTCAGCATACACAGCAGGCACAAGAAGAACTGTTATTGCAGATAACCAGCATAACGAACTTGATAATATTTTCATGCGTTCCTATCCCCAAATATGGCCTAATTACTTTCGTAACAATGCCACAGGGTGACCAGATACACCATAGGCGGCATTCCAAACTTACAACGACCGTAATTGGGGACGCAGCGGGACTTCTTCGGATGACTGTAATTGCGTAACCAGATTTTGAGCACGGGCTAGAATATCTTTCGGGTTATATCCGGCAGCCTTTGCCGCCAGAATGCCGAGGGCTAAAAACTCAACACAGGGATCGCGTTTGTCTCCCCTATTCATATTATTCGCCAGAAAATCAAAACGCTTTCCCAACCGTTCCATTCCGTACATACCATTCAAAGCAGCAGGCGCACCTGTCAATCTTGTAATAGCTTCGTTTAATTCACTTTGAATAGTTGCCCTCTGTACCGGCGTTCCGGAGAGATCCGAACCTGCCCCCACATCAATCAGGTGCGCACTTCCTTTAATAAAGGAATGCAGTCTCCCGGCGCTGGAATTGGGATCAACTGGTTTGGGGGGAACATATTGTGACAATATATATGTAATGCGCGTAGATAATCTGCTTAGCGTTTGCGTCTCAAAATCTGCTACATATTCACCTTTCTTATATGGTGCCGCATAATCGATATCTCTTTTATTTTCCCGCCGAAGAACAAGACGGCAATTTTTTTGGCCTTCCCTTATGGTCAAGAAAAATAATGGTTTGTCATGGTAGGAAAATTCTACGTTTTGCCACGCGACTGAACTGCCTTGCCGTATATGGCCACCTTGATCCTGAATGTATTGAGCCGCGGCCTTTATGACGGCGCGGCTCCAAAAGTATTTTCGGTTTTCTCCGGAATAGTCATCACTTCCCACTTTGATGCCCCCCTGTATCTCTGCAATCTGTTGTGCAAAAAATCGGGCCAGTCGTTGCGCCTCATCTAACTGGGGTGATGCACTGCTGGCCCCCATAAAACTATCGGAAAAATCTATGTGTTCGGCCAATGCGTGCAGCATAATAAAAATCCCTGTTACTCTTATTTTTTTCTGATTAATTGCCGCAACATATATCATAAAATTATGTATGTATATGAAAATAGATGGGTTATGGATACAAATATACACCCTGAATCAGGCAATAAAAGCTGATCAACAATATAAGTATCTTACTGATTTTCTTGAATTTCTTATCATCCAGCCGTTTGACAATCGGCGCGGCCAGGCTGGTGCCCGCAATCGACATGGCGATAAACACACCCACAACCCAGGGACTCAGGCCGGGCGGCCAGCCTTCCCCACTGCCACGTAACAAGGGGATTAAGGCGCTATAATATCCCAGCCGCACCAGATGCATGACTGTCTGCGAAAACGCTTTCGTCGCGACAATCTGCTGCCGGGTCAGTGGTGACGTATTGTATAACAGGTCCAGCAAAGGGCCAATAACACCCGCCGTCATCTGAACAATCGTCAGGAGAATCGATGCGACAATTGTTTGACCTTTGTGCAGGATGCTGATGGGATAAATGCGCGAAGCCGCCATGGATATAAGCGGCACCGCTCCCATCACAATGAAGGCCATTCCTGCGCTGGGAACAAAGGTCACCGACGAAATAATCGCCACGCCAATAACAACACCGATAAAATACGGCGGAAGAACTTTCAGGACCACATGGTCGCGCCAGATAAAGCACCGCCAGCCATTTGCGACCAGTTGTATAATCGCATGCAATATCATGGATGTTTCGACAGTCAGCGCCGTCAGGAACACGGCCTTGAGGATCATGCCCCCGGCCATGCCGAATACGCCGGAAATCAACGACGTAATAAATGTGGCGAAGGCGATAAGAAGGATAAGCGGCAGACTCATAAAGTCATGATACCTGAAAACCCTGCCTGTTTAAGCAGATTTACGCGTTTTCCTGGCCACCAGCAGAGGGGCGAGATATTGCCCGGTATAGCTTTCCTTGACTTTGACAATATCCTCCGGCGTGCCAGCCGCAATAATTTGCCCCCCACCCGCACCGCCCTCTGGACCGATATCCAGTATCCAGTCGGCCACTTTGATAACATCCAGATTGTGTTCAATCACCAGAACCGTATTGCCCTGATCGACAAGACGCTGCAGAACTTCCAGAAGTTTCCGTACGTCCTCGAAATGCAGGCCCGTGGTCGGTTCATCCAGAATATAAAGCGTCTTGCCAGTCGCCCGTTTGGAGAGTTCCTTCGCGAGTTTCACCCTCTGCGCTTCACCACCCGATAAGGTCGTGGCCGGCTGACCAACCTTGATATAATCCAGCCCGACTTCGCGCAGCGTGTCCAGCTTGCCATGAATGGACGGAACCGCCCGGAAAAACGCACAGGCATCCTCAATCGACATATCAAGGATATCGCTGATGGATTTCTCTTTATACTTAACTTCGAGCGTTTCACGGTTATAACGCT
>CAMLMM010000106.1 GCA_946481105.1 uncultured Alphaproteobacteria bacterium | reverse complement strand
TACGGAATTTTTTTCTTACCCGGATATAGAAAACAGCCCCGCCCTGACCTCATATCCAGTAATATTCATGCATCCTTATAAAGAGGCATATGCTGAAAATGTTTTTCTAAGAGTTTTTGGAAAAAAAGCTGAGAACCCTGAAATTACTAGCAGACTAGCTTATGCCCATGCCTTTTTTCATGAAATTGGTCACTTCGATCATTACAAAATTCTCGGAAAAAAATATGCTAAAACACCGATTGAAGTTACCGAAATATATGCTGATAGATATGCACATAAATCCCTAAAGACTGAATTTGCCGAGGCTGGGGAAGATTATCTCATAGCATTTCGTGCATTAAATTATGCAGATAAAACTCATGATACGATTACCGCAAGTATAGAACATTTAGATGTAAATGATGTTAGCCTTGATAGCTATTCTGTCCAAAATAAAGGTTACGCCTCTTTATTCAACGACACTGCAAACCTGTGTGTAACCCATGCTGAAAAATCCGAGCTTTCTAGATCAATTGCAGCTATGTTTAGTGATAAAGCATCCCCACCCAACTATTCATTAACGACACTAGATCATGTTTATAAGTGCTTCAATGGAAATGATTATCCAACTGCACACAGTAAAAATGAATTGGACATACAAGAAAGAAAATTGTTGTTCGTAATTTCATACCGCTTTGCTTTCCCTCTAAGCGCTGCAAAGCTGGAATTGCCATGACGCAAATCTTAAAATCTGACTAAAAAGCGTTTCAAAATCACTCTACTAAGGATTTTCTTGACATAAATTATGAAAATGTTTAGAGCTTCTCCGTTTAACCAAAAAAGAGAGGCTTCCGATGATCGACCTGTATCATGATTTTACTAAAGCCGGCCCGGGTGGCCTTCCTACTTCCGCCAGCATAGTTTATACTTTCTCACCCAAATTCGTTAAGAATTTCAAAGAGGAATTCGCCACTACCCCCGGCTTCATCCCGAACATCGTTACAGGAATGGAAGCGGATACTGACACACGTAAAGCCATGCTGGATCTTTGCAATTTGGTAGCCGAAACCGACACGGATTTTCTGGCAGAATTAATGAAGAGCGAGCTGGCCCATTTTCTTGTCCATAAAGAACCGGGACATGCTGTGGCTCTTGTTGATGCGATTTCACCTGCACAGCGTACAGCTTTTCTGATCGATAACATGTATATGTTCAATACGGCACCCCAACCATTTGTTGATGCCACCGCCAACTGGATGAAAGCCGCCTCTCCTGAACAACAGGAGGCTATTCTTTCATGTCACATGGGTGGTCGCCTGCAAAACCGCCTGACCGCTATGGCCGAAGGCCGCGGCTACGAATACGTCCCCGGATAATCTAAATACATACTTGCCGCCATAAGGGGGGCTTGCTATCAATTTAAGTATTGAAAATGCAAGGATTCCCTTATGGCCGACCAGAAAATATACAAACCCCGCCCCGTGACCGGATTTCCCGAATGGCTGCCTGAAGTGCGCCGTGCAGAACAACAATGGATGGACCATATCCGCCGCGTGTTTGAATCCTACGGTTTTTGCTCTATCGAGACCCCATCGGTCGAGGAACTGGGCGTCCTGCGCGCCAAGGGCGAAGTCGACAAGGAAATTTATGTCATCGAACGCCTGCACAAGGACGAGGATGACAAATCGGAATCGCGTCTCGCGCTCCACTTTGACCAGACCGTCCCCCTCGCCCGGTATGTGGCCCAGCATTTCAACGAACTGGACTTTCCGTTCAAGCGTTACCAGATGCAGAAAGTCTGGCGCGGCGAACGCCCGCAGGCCGGGCGCTTCCGTGAATTCTATCAATGCGATATCGACGTTATCGGTGTAGATAATGTGCCCATTCATTTTGATGGCGAACTCGCGGCCATCATGATCGAAACCTTGCGCGGCCTTGGTATCGGCCCGTTCCAGATGCAGATCAGCAACCGCAAAATCCTGATGGGCCTCTGCGCAGGACTGGGGATTGCCGACCCGCTGCCCGTCACCCGCGCCATCGACAAGATTGAAAAAATCGGCGTGGCTGCAACGCGTAAATTACTGGCCGAAGCGCATATTCCAGCCCAGCATATTGAAACCCTGATCACCTTCGCCCATATCAAAACCGAAGATGCCTCCTTTGTGGATCAGGTTCTGGCGCTAGGCGTCCAGAATGAAACACTGGCCGAAGGCATTGCCGAACTGGCCTCCGTCATGGACCAGCTAACCCATATTGAGCGCGGCTATGTGATTGCCGACCTGTCGATTGTGCGCGGCCTGGATTATTATACCGGCACCGTCTATGAAACCCGCCTGCTGGATAACCGCGATTTCGGCTCCATCTGCTCTGGCGGACGTTATGATGATCTGGCCGGAAGCTATATCAACAAACATCTGCCGGGTGTAGGAATCTCCATCGGCCTGTCGCGCCTGTTTGAATATATGCGCCTGGCGGAACGTCTGGATACATCACGCAAAGTGCCGACGGATGTTCTGGTCTACCTGCCATCCGAAGAACGTCACCCGCTTGCGGCGGAAACGGCCCGCATTCTGCGCAACCGCGGCCTGAACGTCGAAATGTACCACGCCCCGCAGAACTATAAGAAACAGATGGAATATGCATTGAAGAAATCTATTCCATTTATGTGGTTTCCGCCCGCCGAAGATGGCGGTGTTCACGAAGTAAAAAACATGGTTACCCGCGACCAGAAACAAGCCGACCTTGCTACCTGGATGAAGGGTGAATAATAACATGCTGCGAAAACTTGCCCTGCTCTGCACTGTTTCCTGTGTTATCGGTGGCCCGGCGATGGCTGAACCTTATACCTACGCGCCGGATGGCTGCGAAGTGACATCCACCTTCCCGGAAAAACCGTTTATCCAGACCAAATGCACGGAAACTTCTGGCAAAAAAGAATGTACGGATGTCGTCAGTTTCACCAAAACGGCTGCCGATACCGGCTCATCTATTAACTTTCGTATTACCTGCAATGTAACCCCGACAACGGAACTGGAAAAATACACGCTGCCGATTATCGAGGAAACTTTGCGTCAGATGACCAAGGCCTCCAACATGGAAGCCTTTGACGTCAACACCAGCGAAAATGGCGGTTTCAAAAAGGGCGCGGTCATGAGTACCGGCCTACGCAATGACAAGGGCGTGATTTATTCAGGTCAGATATGGGTTGGCAAAAACTCCATCTTCACCATGGAATCCGAAATGATCGGCCCTAAAAACGGCCCGCTGGAAACAATGTTTGTTGAGATTTTGCGAAATACGCGCGCGAAAGATGCGCCACCTGCCAAACCTGCTGAAACTAAAGCAGAGAAGAAATAAAAAAGGGGCCGACAGGCCCCTTAATTTTTTGCCGCTATGCGACCTAATGCTCTTTCGCACTACGCCCGGCGATCTCACACAGGACTTTGTACAGCTTGCCGATATCACTGGTTGAGAATACTGACGACAGCAGATCGGCGTAATCATTGGCCTGTGACTGTTCCAGCAATTCTTCAAACTGACGGATAAAGCGCAGGACATAGACGCGGAATTCACTATCCTCAATAAATTTGCGTTGTGCCTTGTCAAGCGGCATACGTGGTGCAATCTCGGCCAGATGACGGACATAGGCCG
>CAMLMM010000105.1 GCA_946481105.1 uncultured Alphaproteobacteria bacterium | reverse complement strand
CCGAATTGATGCGCCTGAAATGGACGGTGGCGATTTCGGGAACGCATGGCAAGACAACAACAACGTCCCTGATTGGCGCGATGCTGGAAGCCGGAGATTTTGATCCAACTGTCATTAATGGGGGTATCGTCAATGCCTATGGCACCAATGCCCGCATGGGGCAGGGTGATTGGATGGTTGTCGAAGCGGATGAAAGCGACGGGTCGTTTATGCGCCTGCCGTCGACGGTGGCCGTGGTTACCAATATCGACCCGGAACATATGGAACATTACGGTTCGTTCGATAAGGTGCGTGAATCTTATCTGAAATTTATCGAGCAGATTCCATTTTATGGTTTTTCTGTGCTGTGTCTTGATCATCCGGTGGTGCAGGGGCTTATTCCGCAAGTCACCAACCGCAATGTTGTGACGTATGGGTTTAATGTGCAGGCCGAGGTGCGGGCGGTGAATATCCGGTCCAATCCACTGGGCAGCACGTTTGACGTGCAGATTGACGGACGTGTCTGCCGTGATGGCGTGGCGCATGAAATAAAAGATGTATTCCTGCCGATGATGGGACGTCACAATGTGCAGAATGCGCTGGCTGCTATCGCGGTCGCGCAGAAGCTTCATATGTCTGCCGAACAGATTAAAAAGGGCCTTGGTAATTTTGCCGGGGTTAAACGCCGCTTTACCCGTACCGGGATTGCGCAGGGCGTGACGGTTATTGACGATTACGGTCATCACCCGGTGGAAATTGCCGCTGTGCTGAAAGCGGGGCGGCAAGCTGTGGGCGAAACGGGTGGGCGTATTGTCGCCGTTGTCCAGCCGCACCGTTATTCCCGTCTGAACGATCTGTTCGAAGAATTCTGCACCTGCTTTGACGATGCGGACACGGTCATGATTGCCGATGTCTATGCCGCCGGGGAAGCACCCATTGAAGGGGCGAACAAAGAGCGGTTAATTGAAGGCATCAAGGCGCATGGGCACCGTCATGTTCTGGGGCTTGAGTCCCCGGATAATCTGGCCAGCGATTTAAGCATGCTGGTCCAGCCAGGCGATTTCGTTATCTGCCTGGGCGCTGGCAGCATTACGTACTGGGCGCATGACCTTCCGGCTTCACTCGAAAAACTTCTTCAAAACGCTACAAGGAATGCTGTCAATGGCTGAGGCAGCATTACAATTGGGAACCCTGCCGCAGGTGCGGGGCCGTTATACATCCAATGCGCCACTGGGCGCGGTGGGCTGGTTCCGCACAGGCGGCACGGCGCAAGTTCTGTTTAAGCCCGCCGACATGCAGGATTTACAACATTTTATGGCGCAGTGTCCTGCCCATGTGCCAGTCACCATTCTGGGTGTCCTGTCAAATACGATTGTCCGGGATGGGGGTGTGCCGGGCGTTGTTATCCGCTTCGGGCGGGAATTTACCACGATTGAAAAACGCGATGACGTGACGGTGTATGCGGGGGCGATGGCCCTGGATATCAATGTTGCCGAATTCGCGGCGGAGAATGGTATCGATGGCCTGACATTCCTGAGCGGCGTGCCGGGATCAATCGGCGGTGCGATTGCCATGAACGCCGGGGCGTATGGTGGCGAAACAAAAGATATTCTGGTGCAGGCCGATTTTATCGACCGTCAGGGGGATATGCATAGTCTGACGCCGGATGATCTGCGCATGGCATATCGTTATTCGGCTATCCCCGAAGGCTGGATTGCCGTCGGGGCTTTGTTCCGTGGCCGCGCCGGAAACCCGGACATGATTAAAGCCGATATGGCCTCTATCAAGGAAAAACGTACCGCCACGCAGCCGATACGGGCGCAGACGGGCGGGTCGACTTTTGCCAATCCGAAGCCGGATGAACTGGCCAAGGCCGGTTTGCCCGAAGGCACAAAATCCTGGCAGATGGTCGACAAGGTCGGCGGACGCGGGTTGACCATTGGCGGGGCGCAAATGTCCGAACTTCATGCCAATTTCATGATTAATACGGGGACGGCAACCGCCGCCGACCTCGAAAACCTGGGTGAAGAAATCCGCCGCCGCGTCATGGACCAGTTCGAGCTGGATTTGCACTGGGAAATCAAGCGGATTGGGCTGGACAAAGCCTAGTGCTTTGCTAAATATATTCCCATGACCACAGAAAATATGCATTTTGGCGCGGATGTTTCGCGCCTTCTCGAAATCGTTACCCATGCGCTGTATACCAATCGCGATGTCTTTTTGCGCGAACTGATATCGAACAGCGCCGATGCCTGCGACCGTTTGCGTTATGATGCAATTGCCCGGCCGGAACTTATCAAAGGGCATAAGGGTTTTGAAATCCGCCTGATTACGGACACTAAAACACGCACGGTGACAGTCAAGGACAGCGGCATCGGGATGTCGCGGGCCGAACTGATTGAGAATCTTGGCACGATTGCCAAGTCAGGTACCAAGGCATTAATGGAGCAACTGAAGCAGTCGGGCGCGGCGGGCACCCCCAGCCTGATTGGTCAGTTCGGTGTCGGGTTCTATGCCGCGTTCATGGTGGCGAAATCCGTTGATGTGATTTCACGCGCCGCCGGGTCGGACGAAGTCTGGACATGGTCGTCAAACGGGATGGATGGGTTTACTATCCGCGAGGCAACAGCCGATGAAAGGAAGCTGCTCCTGACGACATCCGGCACCAGCATTATCCTGCATGTGAAAGATGACGCCAGTGACTTCCTGCTGGATGAAAAACTGAAAATGGTGGTGACCACCTATTCCAACCATATCAGCTTGCCGGTGTATGTTGGGGATTTGGATGAGCCCGTCAATTCGGCGTCCGCCCTCTGGATGAAGCCGAAATCGGATATTACCGACGACCAATATAACGAATTCTTTGCCATGGTATCGGGGTCAATGGGCCTTGATAAGCCGGCCGTAACATCCCACTGGAAGGCCGAAGGCAAGATCGAATACACGGGACTTTTATTTGTCCCGACATTACGGCCGTGGGATTTGTATGACCCGACCCGCCGCCATGCGGTGCGTCTCTATGTGCGTCGCGTATTTATCACTGATGATTGTGAAGGGCTGATTTACCCGTGGCTGCGTTTCCTGCGCGGCGTGATTGACAGTGAAGATCTGCCGCTGAATATCAGCCGAGAAAGCCTGCAGCACAATGCCATCATCCAGAAGATACGTTCCGGTGTGGCCAAGCGTGTGCTGGGTGATCTGGATAAACTGTCCAAATCAGATGGGGTGTCGTTTAATGCTGTCTGGCACCAGTTTGGCCCGGTGATTAAAGAGGGGCTGTATGACGCGCCGGAACACCGCGAGGATATTTTTAAAATAGCGCGGTTTTTCTCGACCCATGATAATGAACTGACCAGTCTGGAGGATTATCTGGCACGGATGAAGGACAAGCAGGACAGCATTTATTATATCAGCGGCGAGAACATCGATAATCTGCGCAACTCCCCACAGATTGAAGGTTTGAAAAAACGTGGTCTGGAAGTGTTGCTGCTGAAAGATACGATTGATGATTTCTGGCTGCCGGTCGTAATGGATTATAAAGGCAAGAAATTTGCCTCCGTCACCAAAGGGGCTATCGATCTGTCCAAGTTCCCGTTGCCGGAATCAGAAGGTGCCGCCACGCCGGACGCGGCACCTGCCTCGCGGACCGCGCTGATTGCGTATCTGAAAGATCATCTGAAAGAATTTATTGACGATGTGCGTGTATCTGACCGCCTGACCGATTCGCCGGTATGTCTGGTCGCGCCGGAAAACGATGTCGATTTGAATATGGGACGTGTACTCAAAATCCACCAACAATATCAGACCAAGGCTAAGCCGGTGCTGGAGATTAATGCCCGCCACCCGCTGATTGAACAATTGAACATGCTGGCCGATACCGGGGGTGAATCGGACAGTCTGCGCGATGCGGCTGATCTGCTATTCGATCAGGCGCGGATTATTCAGGGTGAGCCTGTGGCCGACCCCGCCGGGTTTGCCCGGAGGATGGCGCAGTTTCTCCAGCGTGGCTTAGCCGCTTAAGTGTGCTTGCCTTTTGGCCTGCGAATATCACACATGAGGTTTCAATTCCAAGGAATGCAAAAAAACCCGCTCGTAAGAGCGGGTTTTGAGTTTCTTTGCAACCAACACACTCTGACGATCTCTCGGAAGGAGTGTGAAGCTCGATGTTCGGATAGATTATTTCTTGTGAGGTGGCAGTTTCTTTTCTTCGAAAAGAACGTGACAGCCTGGTTTGCCTGTTTCTGCATTGATCGCGCGTGGATCATACTTACGGAAGGCCATTT
>CAMLMM010000104.1 GCA_946481105.1 uncultured Alphaproteobacteria bacterium | reverse complement strand
CGCCGTCGATCAGCTTGCGCGCGACTTCGAGACCGACCCCGCCAAGGCCGGCGAAGATCGGCCAGCGCTTCTTGCCCCATAACCCGTTCGTAATATACAGGCTCCAGCCCTCGTCTATCACTGAAAGGCCTTTTTAATCCTACATTCTCGACTGTAAGAACATCACCACGTTTTATGGGCTGCCGTGCCACTAGACAACGCAGATTACCGGCCGCACGCTGTTGCAATGTTTCAGATAAATGGCGTTCTGGTTCACCCATCATTACCGCCGCTTCCGGGACAACTTTTAAAACTTCATCATAGGATTTCTCCTGCGCAGCTCTTATCTCATCAACCATTCTGCGAAAATCGTCCGGCTCAAGGGACAGACGATGATCAAAACTCGCACGCGTAACGTCCAGCGTAAAATGTTTTTCAATCATGACAGCCCCAAGAGTAGTCGCAACAATGGCCGCATCAATACCTTTGGAATGATCGGAGAAGCCCACTGGTAGGTTATACCTCTTAGCCATCCATGCCATTGTAGATAAGTTCAGCGATTCAGATGCTGCCGGATACTCCGACGTACATTGAAATATTGCAATATCTCTATTACCCGTTGCCTTAGCTACACTGATAGCATGATCCATCTGTTCGGCGGTAGCCATTCCAGTTGAAATTAGAACAGGTTTATTCTTAGCGCATGTGTGCTTCAGAATGACATCATTTGTCATCATACCGGATGAGATTTTATGTCCCGGTACACCCAGCGCATCTACCCAATCCAGCGTATACGTATCGGGTGATGTGGTAAATGCCTCCATCCCCAACGATTCAGCCTGCTGAAAAATTTCGGCCGTCTGATTTTTTGTCAGGATACAGGTGCGAAATAACTCCCAGCTCGGATTCCCCTTCACATAGTTTTCATCCGGATCGACGGTCTGCAGTTTAATGGCATCAGCACCTGCCTTGGCGGACTCATCAACCATGCGACGGCAGACGTCAAAATCACCTTCGTGATTAACACCAATCTCTGAAATAATAAAAACAGGTTTGCCCGAACCTATTTCACGTGTTCCGAATTTAAAGCTCATCTTCTTATCTCTTTTACAAGTTGTACAAGCATATCGCGGTCAATATCCATTTTATCGGCACTCATATCATGTATTTTCTGCAATAAAATTTTTTGCTCTTCAATAGATAAATCCATCGAATCGAGCGACTTTAAATGTGACTGCAATGCTTTTTTGCCGGACAATTTACTCAACCCATATTCCCATACACGTCCAAACCGGCCCGGGGATAATTTTCCCTCGTATAAATTACCTTTAGCCTGCCCATCGGCATGAACACCCGCCATATGCGTAAATGCGTTGCGCCCGACAACCGGACAATTTTCAGCAACATGTTTCTGACTGTACATTTCAGCAAGACGGCTCATGACTGACAAAGCCTTTTCATCCACCTGAGTCCGTGCAATATCAAAATCATGCAGGGCAATAACAATCTCGGTCAGGGATGCATTTCCGGCACGTTCACCCAATCCGTTTACTGTCACATGGACACCCTGTGCACCTGCTTCGACGGCAGCCATCGCATTGGCCGTTGCCAGGCCATAATCATTATGACCGTGATATTCAAATTTCATCGCCGGAAATTCTTCAGCACAACGTCCGACATACTCGGTTACTTTGGCAGGCGACAGTACCCCCAGAGTATCGCATAGATAGACGCGTTCTATCGGTAATCCAGCCAAAGCCTGAAGCATATCCGCCACATAGCCATCATCTTCAGCCATGCCACGCGACCAGTCTTCCAGATACACCGATACGGCATATCCTTTTTCGGATGCCAGACGGCAATTATAGGCGATATCGGCATAATGATCGGCGGGCGTTTTAGCCAGTTGCATTTCGCAATGCACGCGCGATCCTTTCGTCAAAAGATTAAGACGTCGACACCCCGTCCCTTCCAGCCATTTTATGGACTCGCCTTCGTCTACAAAGGATAATACTTCAACACGATCCGCGTAGCCCTTTGGCACAGCCCATTCCATTATGGTTCTGATAGCTTCCTGATCGGCGCCCCCGACCTTGCAACTGGCCACCTCAATGCGATCGACATGACATTTCTCCAGAAGCTCCTGCGCCATATGCAGCTTTTCAGCCGGGGAAAAAGATACACCGCGTGTCTGTTCGCCGTCACGCAACGTCGTATCCATGATCTGAATGCTACGCATGCACTGCCTCCCTGATTACAACACCATTCAGGATGGTCGCCACATTGCGCGCGCCATAGGGTGTTAGCGGCCCAGGTAGATTCGCTGCCAATTCCCGCCGCACCATCTCACCCATGGCCTCCGCAACGGTATTTGTAAATGCGGTAGTATCAAATTCAGTAAAACTGCCAACATAACTAATCATATTCTTATCAGCGAGATAGCGTGACAATGGCTGCTGGTTATCGGCAATATTAAGAACGACCGAAGGCACGCCCGCGGCACAGGCTTCCAGCACCGCAACTCCACCCGACAACACCATTAAATCGGTATTTTTATAAACTTCACACAAATCCGAGCAATCAATCATGAGTGTATAAGGTCGCTTATACTGAGATTGCAGATAGTCTTCAACACTCTCCCGATGTGCAGCTTTGGTGCCCATGACAATCTGGGCTGTAAAGTCACCAGGCAGGCACTTCAAAGATTCCAGAACGCGTTGTGTAGCATTAACCGAGTCATAACGTCCCATAAAGACAGATAGGATTTTAACTTCGCCTACTTGCTTACCTGAATTTACATCAAAATATTTTGGATCGATAAACGCATAATCAAAGCCGGATAATATGTCGGTATTTTTATGATTTTCAAAATCTCCGGGATATGGACGAACATATATATCTGCCTCATCATATAAATCCTTATGATCCTCAATCAGCACTAGGTGATCTGCTTTTTGACGATAACGGTCGAAATCCGCCTGATAGGAATCGACCCAGATACCATCATATCGCACCTGTTCATCTTCCAGCGCTATAATGTCAAATCCGGCGGCGGCAACCAGGTCAGTATAAGGGCTGTCAGCTGCCATTGAAAACGTAACATGGCCCTGCATTTCACGTGCCAGTACCAGCGACCGCGCCACATGCCCGCCGCCAGCATTGGCTTGCGCGGCTACATGGAACAGCCAGTTTTGTGACGCCGGACTAATCTGCATAGGGCAACCCCGCTAGCTTCCGCGCTTCAATCGCCTTGGCCAGAACTGCAATACCTTCGGCCAGGCTGCAGGGAACAATCGCCCCTTCATTCACAGCTTTATGAAACAGCGCCAGTTCTTCTTTGTAATCATCATTAACAGCCGTATCCGTAAATGATTTATCTTCGATAACCACACCCTTAACATCGACAATGCGGATATGACGGTTAGAGATATCAATATCCGTCCGTCCAGATGTTCCATTGACCGTAATCGTATGTATTTTGGGCCGCGACATAAAATCCATATGCAATGTGGTCAGCACATTATTATCATGGCGGCAGGAAATATCAGCGCAATCATCCGATGCTATATCCAATGTCCCTGAGCTAATAGCCTGCGCCCCAGTCACCGCATAATCACCTAGCAAGTGATACATCACATCGTAACCGTGAATGGCATCAAATATTATGCCACCTGTTTTGGGGTCTGCCGCGTATCCCTGACGATAATCATTGCCCGGGCGCCAATCCGGCAAATAGGATGACAGCCAGTACCGCCCCCACAGAACATCGCCTAATTGGCCTGCAGAAATTTTATCACGTAGCATTTTGACGGCAGGATTCAGGCGTATATTCATGCCCATGCCAACGATTATCTGCCGCTGCTCCGCTTCAATGGCTAATTCCTTTAACCCAGAAAGCGTGTGCGCCAGTGGTTTCTCGACAAACGCATGCTTCCCGGCGGTAATAACCTGTTTCAAATCATCTTTGTGATACTGGCTGGGGCTGGCAATGACTACCCATTGTGATTGATCGATAACGTCCTGCTTGGATGCAACCTGTCCGCCCTGCGCTTTAAATTTATCCTGCTGCGTTAGAAACGGATCAAACGCAACCACATTAATTCCCAGTGATTGTAAATTCGTGGCATGCCTCAGTCCAATCGACCCCAGCCCGATAACGCCTACGGTTTTGCTATTCTGGCTCATGTGCACACACACCCGAATAAAATGACATCGTCGCGCCCGTTTTCAGCTGTCATGACATGATTGCGCAACCGCCCCTCGATCTGAAACCCTGCTTTGGTAAATAAATTTTCTGAGCGCTCATTTTCTGCATAACATCCTGCCGTCAATTTCTGCAACCTAAGCTTCTGGAAGGCAAAATCTTTAATAAGCCTAAGGGCTTCGGATGCATATCCTTTACCCTGCGCAGCCTCCTGACCAATCATCAGGCCGATGCTGGCACGGTTATGCGGTTTTTCGACTGGGCCA
>CAMLMM010000103.1 GCA_946481105.1 uncultured Alphaproteobacteria bacterium | reverse complement strand
GTTCCAATGGTCTGATTGCCATGAAGCTCGAAGGCGGCGAGAAGTTGATCGACGTGAAAATCTGCCGTGATGATGAAGATGTCGTTCTGGCAACACGCCTCGGTCGTGCTATCCGCTTTGAAGTTGCTGATCTGCGTGTCTTTGCCGGCCGTACCTCCACCGGGGTGCGTGGTGTGAAGCTGCAATCGGGTGACGAAGTCATGTCGATGTCGATTCTGAAACATGTCAACGCCACACCGGAAGAACGCACCGCCTATCTGAAACGGGCATCAGCCTTGCGTGGCGCCGATGCCGAAGGCATGGAATTCGAAGGCGATGCAGCGAATATCAGTGATGAACGCTTCGCGGAACTTCAGGCCGCCGAGCAATTTCTGCTGACTGTTACCACCGGTGGGTTTGGCAAGCGTACATCCGCGTATGAATACCGCGTCACAGGCCGTGGCGGGCAGGGGATTACCAATATCTCCCTCACCAAGAAAAATGGTCTGTCGGTGGCGGGGACTTTCCCGGTGACTAGCGACCATCAGGTTATGCTCGTGACTGACCAAGGGCAGATGATCCGTATGAAAGTCGACGGAATCCGCTTTACCGGGCGCTCCGCCCAGGGTGTCACCATGTTCAAGGTCGCCGAGAACGAGCATATCGTTTCTGTGGCCCTCCTGAAACAGGATACCGAAGAAGAAGGCGACGATGCGGTTGAAACCGTGGTCGCCGAAAGCGCAGGTGATACGCATGTCGAAATCGCCGAAACGCCAGCCGAAGAATAAATAATCAAAATCCCCGCTTCGGCGGGGATTTTTTCTAACTTTTTTGAATATTGACGTATGTTCTTAACTTACTAATATCAGGCAATAATATAACTCAGACAGGGATTAAATATGATCAAAACTTTTATGCAACTTATACAGCGCTTTCAATTAGCCACGTCTGCTCAACCCCAGCTTCCTGCTCCGTCAACTGAGACGTACCATGTAAGTGATATTGTCTATTTTGGAGGCATTTATGAGAAAGAGGCAGGTTTGATATCCGAAGATGGGCAAGCACCTGCCAGTACAAAGGACGTTAAGATTGATTTCTATGTGAAGGTCAATGATACACTGGTTCCGTTACCTGGGATCGTATTTGATCCACGCTTAATACAGAAATTTTCTGATATGCAAAGAGGTCAACCCTTTGTCATCACAAAGGAATCTTCCTGGGGAGGTATGGGTACGCGTATTCATGGTATTAAGCTTTCTAATGCGCCCAATCTAATGCTGGGTAGTCAGCAGTTAGTTGAGCGCGAAGTTTTACCTGCTCTTGAATAAAAAGGCAGTATTTTCTGGGTTTTTCCTTTCCAAACCCGCTGTTTCTATGGCATAAGCGCGGCATAGAAACGAGAATTTTATGCTGAATATTTCCAACCTGACCTACCGTATTGGCGGGCGCACGATTTTAGAGGATTGCACCGCCAGCATTCAGGACGGGTGGCGTGTCGGCGTGGTTGGCCTCAACGGGGCGGGTAAATCAACCCTTTTCAAACTTATTACCGGCGAACTGCATAATGACGGCGGTTCTATCAGCCTGTCGGCGAAACAGAAACTCGGTCAAGTACGGCAGGATATGCCGGACACGGATGACGCGCTGATCGACGTCGTGCTGGCGGCTCATACCGAGATGGCGGCGCTGTGGAAGGCAACCGAAACGGAAGAAGACCCGAACAAGATTGCCGATATTTATCAGCAGCTCGAAGACCTTGATGCGTATAGCGCCCCGTCCAAGGCAGCGACGTTGCTGACCGGACTGGGTTTCAAAGAATATCAATTACAGGAACCTTTCTCCTCCTTCAGCGGTGGCTGGCAGATGCGGGTGATGCTGGCAGCGGTCTTGTTTCTGGAACCGGATTTCCTGCTGCTCGACGAACCGACCAACCACCTCGATCTTGAAGCGATTATGTGGCTCGAGAATTATCTGGTGTCGTATCCGCATACGATGATGATTATCTCGCATGACCGCGAATTGCTTAACAAATGTACTGATCATATCATCCATGTCGACAAACAAAAGCTGACACTCTACGGCGGCAATTACGACGCGTTCGAAAAAGAACGTGCACTGCGTGCCGGATTGCAGCAGAAGATGTTCGAAAAGCAGCAGGCTGAACGGGCACATATGCAGGCCTTTATCGACCGCTTCAAAGCCAAGGCCAGCAAGGCCGCACAGGCGCAAAGCCGTGTCAAAGCGATGGAGCGCATGGACCTGGTCGATGCCGTCATCGCCGACCGCGCCATCAAGTTCAACTTCCCCAGCCCGGAGAAGATTCCATCCCCAATGCTATCCATCCAGAAGGCGGATATCGGTTATGTCGAGGGCAAGCCGATTTTACGTGGCGTGCATGAAAATATCGACCGTGACGACCGTATTGCGTTGCTGGGTGCCAACGGTAACGGCAAATCGACCATGATGAAGCTGATTGCCGGAAAGCTGGGCATCATGGGCGGCGAAATATTCCGCTCGGGTAAACTTCGCATCGGTTACTTTTCCCAGCACCAGACGGATGAGCTGGACGTCAACAGCACACCGTATATCGAGATGATGCGCCTAATGCAGAAAACGCAGCCGGAGGTCGCAGAACCCAAAGTTCGCGCCAAGCTCGGGGCGTTCGGCTTCTCACGCGATCTGGCTGATAACAAAATCAGCGCGCTCAGCGGGGGTGAAAAAGCCCGTTTGCTCTTCGCGTTTATGAGTTTCGATGCACCTCATCTGCTCCTGCTTGATGAACCGACCAACCACCTGGATATCGATGCGCGCGAGGCGTTGGTGCAGGCGCTCAACAATTATGAGGGTGCGGTTGTTATCGTCAGCCACGACCCGCATATGGTGGAGCGTGTGGCCGACCGCCTGTGGCTGGTTAAGGACGGCAAGGTCGGCAATTTTGACGGCGATCTGGAAGATTACCGCGCCTTTACCATCCAGTCGCGCCGCGAGGAACGTGCCGCCGAGAAGAAATCAGCTGCAAAAGCTAAGGCGGAACCTGTTAAAGACATATCACCCAAAAATCTGTCCGAGCTAAAAAAGAAAGCCGAGAAGGCCGAAAAAGAAATCGAAAAATTGACGGCCCGCAAAGCTGTGCTGGAAGCCATTATGCTCGAACCCGGCTATTATCAGGATGCTGCCAAGTCGAAAAAGACGCAGGCCGATTATGATGCCGTCATGGCCGAGTTGGCAAAACAGGAAGAAGCCTGGCTGGAAAGCCAAGTGGCCTAACTACTATCGGCAATTCTGTGCCGATGGAATAATCAGGTCTGCCGTAAAAGATAAATCCGTATATTTTGTTTCATCCCCGCTTGTTACCGATTTGGCATCCGTAATTGTCAGCGTTCCACTGCCCCTGGGCAACTGATCAATAATCGCCAGTCCGTCTTCCTGATCTTTATCTGTTTTTGACCACAGGACTTTTTGCAAGGCCAGTTCTGCCGTGACTGAGTCGTCGGCATTCAGCAGGAATTCAAATTCGCGGATATCGCCTGTTTCTATTTTCTGGTTATAGCTGCCGTCCAGATATTGGGTTGGATTCATGCGGTAGGGCGGCGTCACCGGGTAAATATAGTCAATATAGTTTTCGTCATAGTCATCAAATTTGGGCGCGCGCGGTCCCGCGATCCGTATTGTCCAGCCCGTGTCCGCATAGTCGAGATAAAAGATAAGACCAGGTGCAATAGCGTGATTGTAATTTTGACCATCTTTCACGGAACCGGAAAAACTGACACTTTCAGGGACGCAAGCCGCATAGGTCGTGAATGGATAAAGCAATATGAGGGTAAATGTACATATTGCCGTGCGCATATTAGCCGTGGCTTTCGGTTTCGGTGCCGTAGTAATGGACGCCGAGTTCAATCTTTTTACGGCCTTTGGACAGGCGCCATTTATTGGTGTCGCGCAGGGAATAGACGCAGCCACAATATTCCTGCTGATAAAAATTCTCGCGCTTGGAAATATCCAGCATACGCTGGGCCCCGCCGTTCTTGCGCCAGTTATAATCCCAATAGGTGACGCCGTCATAACGCGCCGCCGCGCGGTGACCGCAGCCGTTTATCTGGTTCATGTCCTTCCAGCGGGAAATGCCCAGGCAGGATGTAAACATCGGAAATCCGTTTTCATACGCATAAAGGGCGGTGCGTTCAAACCGCATGTCAAAACATTCGGTACAACGTTTGCCCTTTTCCGGTTCCCATTCCATACCCTTCACCCGCGCAAACCAGTTGGACGAATCATAGTCGGCATCGATAAAGGGCAGCCCGAGTTTTTCGGCAAAACGGATGTTTTCGTTTTTGCGTATATCGTATTCTTCGCGCGGATGGATATTCGGGTTGTAGAAATAAATGGTAATGTCGAGACCTGAGGCGGCCATGGCTTCAATCACTTCCCCCGAACACGGGGCGCAGCAGGAATGCAGCAGCATTTTGCCCTCCGCCGCATCGGGGATGGGCAGGTGCATACGTCCGCTCATGGTAGGTGTGTTTAATTCCATGCCTGTTTTCTAGAGGATTGACTAAATCAGGTCAAGTTTTAGGCCAAAATTCCTGAAATTCAGCCATTTTAACCCTATGGCAAGGTTTGTAATTTAATATTAGAATCGGGTTTAAGGGTAAGGCCAGAAGGCTCTCCATTCACTGCCAAATGTTCGGAAAGAACGGCAAGGCAGTTAAAAAACAAAGAAAACAGGAGAGGCTATGCCGTCC
>CAMLMM010000102.1 GCA_946481105.1 uncultured Alphaproteobacteria bacterium | reverse complement strand
CAATCAGGTCACCACGCGGGGACCAGACCGGCGACGCATAACGACCGTCACCGAATGAAATACGGTGCTGGTTTCCACCATTAGCGCTCATCACATATAATTGCTGTGTGCCCCCACGGTCGGATTCAAAGGCAATTTGCGCGCCATCCGGTGAATAGCTCGGCGCGGTATCGATGCCAGCATTATCCGTCAGTTTCTGTGGGCGGCGGTTGCCAAGGTCCATCACATAAATATCGCTATTCCCGCGTTGGGACAGGGACATGATAACCTTGCTGCCATCTGGCGAGAAACGCGGAGCAAAGGTCATGCCGGGGAAATCCCCCACGACATCCTGACGCCCCGTTTCCAGGTCATATACATACACACGCGGCTTGTTACCGGCATAAGACAGATAGGTAATCGTCTGCGTGCTTGGTGAAAAACGCGGTGTCAGTACCAGATTGGAGCCATCCGTCAGATAACGGTGGTTCGCGCCATCCTGATCCATAATCGCCAGACGTTTTTCACGCTTCACCGCCGGGCCGCTTTCAGCCACATACACGATACGCGAGTCAAAATAACCTTTTTCACCGGTGAGGCGCTGATAAATTTGGTCGGCAATAATATGCGCGATACGGCGCCAGTTTTGCGGCGTCGTCATATAAGCCATACCGGTCAGTTGCTGGCTGGCGAACACATCAAAGAGACGGAATTCAACACGGGTGCGTCCATCTGGCATACGGGTAACAGTCCCATTGACCAGAGCCTGTGCGTTAATCGCTTTCCATTCCGGGAAGCGTATCTGCTGCTGCATTGAGGCTGCATCCTGAATAAAGGAACGCTCATCAATAAGCTTGAATAGCCCTGTACTGGCCAAATCATTGGCAACAACATCCGGAATTCCTGTTGCAAAATCCCCACCCGCTGAATCCATCGCCACGAAATTGGTAATGGCAATCGGTATCGGCTCGGTCGTGCCGCTCGTGACGTTCACACGCAGCTCGGCATGTGCTGCGGCAGGAACCAGAACGAGCAAGGCAACTAGGCAGGATAATATACGGGACATCAGAACATTTCCTTCGGGTCAAAAACTATGGTCATACTCCGCCATTGATCATATTTCTCCGGCGGTAAATTTAAAGGGGTGCAGAGCGGATTTCTGAGCGCCCGGAGGGCAGAATCGGCGGCAGCCCGAAAGAATGTATCACTTCCATAGCGCGACTGGTCAACTATTTTTGCCGTACTGACGGTTCTGTCCATATTTACGCTCACCTGCACCTCAACCTGCAAATCCTGGGCTGATTGCGCCCCGGCCATCACGCTCCAGCACTGGCTTAATTGTTGACGTAATGCATCAAGCTCGCTGATGCTCAATACATCTGAAAAACGGCTGGCGGGGCTGGGTGTCGGGGTTGTCGTTTTTGGCGCTGTATCCGGCGTATCCGGTTGCGCCTTTTCTTCCGGCGTTAAATCCTTCAGCAAGGACTCAAATGAATTATCGTCCTGCGTCTTTGGCTTTTCTTCCGGCTTTTTCGGCGTTGGCTTTTTCTTTGGCTCAGGTTTTTTTTCCGGCTTTTTGGGTTCCGGTTTCTTCTCTGGTATTTTTTCGACCTTCTCCTCCGGCTTTGGCGGCTCTTTCAGCTCTTCCTGCGGCGGTGGCGGTTCGGATTTCTTGACTTCCGGCTTCGGTGGTTCCTGCGCCTTTGGTGGTTCTTCCGGTTTTGGCTCTGGTGGTTTTGGCGCTTCGACTGGCGGCTTGTTGGTTGTGGTCATTTCGCTGACATTCGCGACCAGCTCGACCGGGACCGGATCAACAATATCGATCTCGCTTTTCCAATGCGGCAGACCCACAATGATAACGATCAGCACCGCCACATGAAACGCGACCGAGATGAAGAACGGCACCCGGCTTTGCGGGGTGGTGTTCTCCTCTTTGGTGTTTTTGGGCGGCACAACCATCTATACACACCACCTTACTTATTTTTGGTGGAAGGTGACTGCTCGGTGATCAAAGCAACTTTGCGGTAACCGGCCTTGTTAATCGCGCCGATAATTTCCATGACCTTGCCATAGGCCAACCCCTGATCGGCACGGACAAAAATGCGCCGCTCGGTCGTATCTCCCGTTATAGCTGACATTTTTACAACCAGGTCTTCACGGCTGACTTTGGTTTCGCCGATAAAAATCTGACCTGATTTGTTGACGGACACTTCCAGCGGCTTTTCATCCTTGTCTGTGACCGGACCTGCTTCGGTTTTTGGCAGGTCGACTTGCACCCCGGCGCTCAGCAACGGGGCCGTGACCATGAACACGATCAGCAACACCAGCATCACGTCAATAAATGGCGTCACGTTGATATCGGCCATCGGGCGATAGGCGCGGCGATATCCGACCGTCCCGTGTCCCCCACCCCCGCGTCCGTGCATCTGCATTCCCATGCCTAATTCCCCACGACACGTTTGGCGGCTGCGGCATTGGCGGCAGTCGTCGCGCTTTTCTCAGCGGCTTCCTGCCCGTCCAGATGGCGTCCCATAATGGCCGAGAACTCGGCGCTGAAATTATTCAGGCGGTCCCCATAACGGGCCAGTCCGGTCGAAAAGACGTTATACCCAACCATCGCCGGGATAGCGGCCACAAGACCCATCGCTGTCGCAAACAACGCTTCGGCAATACCCGGGGCCACTACGGCCAGCGAGGTGTTATTCATGGCCGCAATCGCGGTAAACGAGTTCATAATCCCCCAGACGGTACCGAACAGACCAATAAAGGTAGCGGACGAACCCGTTGTCGCGAGGAATGTCATGCCACGTTCCAGCATTTGCATCTCGCGCACAATCGCCAGCATCATGGCGCGTTCAACACGTTGTTTCAGGCTGGCCTGCAGATTTTCCGAACGGGGAATGCCCGTGGACACACCGCTCTGCCATTCTTCCATGCCCGCCGTGAACGTGGTCATCATCGGGTCCGGCGCGCTTTTGCGTACACGCTGGAAAAGTTTATCCAGCGATTCACCGGACCAGAAAGCCTCTTCAAAACGGTCGGCCCGGCGGTTGAGCTTCTTCAAGGCAATTCGTTTGGCAATCATGATGGTCCAGCACCAGACCGACATGAACATCAAAATCATCATGACGGTTTTCACCACGATGTCGGCATTCATGAACAGCCCAACCACAGACAGGTCATGGTGCAGCTCAGGCATCGCCCCGGCGGCAACATTGGAAACGGCATCGGAACTGACGGGGGTCGTGGCGGTCAGGGACGGATCAGGCATTGGTATCAACCTCATTCAAAAAAGCGGCACGGACGGTTTCGGGAATTCGGGCGGGACGTCCCCCATCCGCGTTCACGCAAACCAGTACAACGGACATGGTGAAAATTACCCCCTCGTCACGCAGGATATTTTGCTCCATCACAAAACTGCTGTTTTTCATGGAAACAAGGCGGCTGGCAACGATCAGGCTGTCATCAAGTCTGGCAGGGGCAAGGTACTCGGCTTCGATACGTTTGACAACGATAATTACGCCGGTTTCATCACGAATCTGGCTGTTCAGGAAGCCCAGATTTCGCAGGAATTCCGTCCGCGCCCGTTCGGCGAATTTCATGTAGTTGGGGTGATAGACAATCCCCCCGGCATCGGTGTCTTCGTAATACACCCGGACGGGCATATCATGGGTGGTTCTAGTCATTGGTCGAAAAGCCCGTTTTGTTCGGTAAGGGATTTAGGCGGGACAAGCCCCAGATATTTATACCCGGCAGGTGAAACCATCCGGCCACGCGGCGTACGGTTTATCAAACCTTGCTGCATCAGATAGGGTTCCACCACATCTTCGATCACGTCGCGCTGTTCGGCCAGAATGGCGGCCAGCGTCTCAATTCCGACCGGGCCGCCGCTGTATTTTTCGGCGATAACCCGCAGATAGCGCCGGTCCATGCTGTCCAGCCCGGAATGGTCGACATCCAGCCGCCCAAGCGCGGCATCCGCTGCTTTCGCGTCAATCGTCCCTGACCCCAGCACATCCGCAAAATCACGTACCCGACGTGTCAGGCGGCCCGCCAGGCGTGGTGTGCCCCTGCAGCGCTTGGCAATTTCACGGGCGCCATCATCCGTCACAGGAATATTCAAAAGCCCTGAAATACGCTTGACGATCAGTGTCAACTCATCATGGTTGTAAAATTCCAGCCGCAGCGGAATACCAAAACGGTCACGCAACGGGTTGCTGATCATGCCGCTGCGGGTCGTGGCCCCGACCAGCGTAAACGGCGGCAAGTCAATCTGCACGGAACGCGCCGCCGGTCCTTCGCCGATCATCAGATCGAGCTTGCGGTCTTCCATCGCCGGGTACAGGATTTCTTCAACGACCGGGCTAAGACGATGAATTTCATCGATAAACAATACATCATAAGGCTGAAGATTGGTCAGCAGCGCCGCCAGATCACCCGCCCGGACAATCACCGGGCCGGACGTTGCGCGAAACCCGACACCCAGTTCACGCGCTACAATCTGCGCCAGTGTCGTTTTCCCCAGACCGGGAGGACCGAATAGAAGGACATGGTCGAGCGCTTCTTTACGAGCCTTGGCCGCCTCAACGAAAACACGAAGATTGGCCCGCAACTCTTTCTGACCAATGAATTCTTCGATGGTCTGTGGGCGCAATGCGCCTTCCTCCCCTTTTTCTTCATCAAAGGGAGCTGCTGAAAGGTCATTTTCTTTGAGAGCCTGAGACATCCAAAACCATCCGATTCGCTTGATTATTTCAGTTTGCAATAGGACAGAAACAGTGACAACAAGCAATTATTTATATTGCATAAACAATGAATTAAGATATTTGCC
>CAMLMM010000101.1 GCA_946481105.1 uncultured Alphaproteobacteria bacterium | reverse complement strand
CACCTGAATGGCTGTATCTTTCGGCAGGTAAATGTCTACCCGGCTGCCGAAGCGAATAAGGCCATAGCGCTCTCCTGTATTCACATCGTCACCTTCCCGCACATCACAGATAATGCGACGTGCCAGTAACCCGGCAATCTGCACAAACGCAACGGTTTTTTGATCGGGTGTATCAAGCAGAATGGCGCAACGCTCATTCTCCATGCTCGCGCGTTCATTTCCCGCATTCAGGAACAAGCCCGGGCGGTACACAATTTTACGGATACGGCCGGCCACCGGGACGCGGTTCACGTGAACGTCAAAAACGCTGAGAAAGACGCTAATGCGCGTGTAATCGCCTGCTGGTGTTTCAGGGACATCGAGATCGGACACCATCGACGGCACAGGACTTGCCGAAAGTTCGCGCGGCAAATGCACATTTTCGGCAATCGCCGTCACGCGCCCATCGGCGGGGGATACAACCAAATCCTTTTGCAGGGGGACGCCACGTACAGGGTCGCGGAAAAAATAAACGCACCAAAGGGTCATAACCAGCCCCACAAAGCCCAGGACTGAAGAAATCAGGGCCAGTATGACTGAAACAATCGCGAATCCGGCAATAAAAGGCCACCCGGCCTTGTTAATGGGGGTGCCCATCGTCTGCCAAATGGTTTCTTTCAGGTCAAATAATGTCTTTTCAAATACTTCGTTGGTCATTTTGCTGTCTGTTTTCTGTTGCAGGGCAGTGCGAGAGTCTGTATTGATTCCAAACCTTACGCAACTGTTTTTGCGGAAAGTCTTTGAAATTGCAACGGTGTTTTTAGAATGTCACAAATCAAATCAGTCTGCGTGTATTGCGGATCCTCCATGACCTCCAACCCTGCCTTCGATGCACCAACCATCGAATTAGGATCGGCTTTGGCAAAAAATAATATGGCGCTGGTTTACGGCGGGGGAAGCCCCGGACTTATGGGAAAAGTGGCGGATGCCGCCCTCCAGGCTGGCGGCAAGGTCGTCGGCATTATTCCCGACCATATTCTTAAGTTGGAAGTTCGTCATCCGAACCTGACCGAGCTTCATATTGTTGATAATATGCATGTCCGGAAGCAAATGATGGCAGAACGAGCGGATGCTTTTGTTATCCTTCCTGGAGGCTTAGGCACGCTAGATGAAGCCTTTGAAATCCTGACATGGAAATATCTGGGCATTCATGACCGGCCAGTCATTATAGCTAATATTAACGGTTACTGGGATCCGCTGATAGCACTGATTAATCACATGGGTGAACACCGCTTCGTTCGCGAAGAACATATGAATACCTTCGTAGTGGCAAACAGCATTCCAGAGGTTATTGATATTCTGAAAAATACTGAGGCGCCACATACCCAAGTGCGTTCTAATAAAATATAAACCAGAAATTAAATTTCCTAAGGGATAGTCAAAATTGAGTTTTTTGTTATTCTATGTTCCATAGTTAGCCTGGGAGTATGCCGTGAGTTTTATGGGTGAAAAAGAACGTGAGTTAACCGCCAAAATTTCACGGCAGGCATTTGAACGCATTGAAAAAGAAAAAATTCTCCCTAACCCGGAAAATTATGAACTTTGGTTTGCCTATTATTCACGCAGTCTTCCGGAAATTGTCCGTGTTATCGACGGTATTGTAGAATCCGGCCAACCCGTCAGTGATTATATTTGCTCGGAATTATATAACCGGTTTTTGAGCGATCTGCGCAATGAGCAGATTGTCCGGAATGCCGGCGAACAAGTCCAGACGACTATCCAAAATGTGGCCGGCATGGTCCAAGGGGTGCAGACTGCCACCAAGGATTATGGTCAAAAGCTTTCGCATGTCAGCACGAAAATCACAGAAGCCAAAACCCAGCATGAAATTCAGGCCGTCGTTAAAATGGCCGCCGACAGCACTAATGCTATGATGAGCCAAAGTACGCAGCTCGAAGAAATGCTACGCCAGTCCAACGATATGATGGAAGAGCTGAAACGCGATCTGGAGCATGTTCGCCGTGAAGCCATGACAGATGGCCTGACCGGGCTGGCCAACCGCAAAGCCTTTGATGGCGAAATCGATAGGGTCATGCAGGAAATTTCGGCGCGCAATGGCGTCTTTACCCTGCTTATGCTTGATATCGATCATTTCAAATCCTTTAATGACAATTTCGGGCACCAAGTTGGCGATCAGGTTTTGCGCCTTGTCGCCCGCACTTTAAAAGACAGCATCAAGGGGAAAGACTTTGCCGCGCGCTATGGCGGGGAAGAATTTTCCATCATTCTGCCAGATACTGACCTGTCTGGCGCCATCATCGTTGGTAACGCCCTGCGTAAAGCCGTCGCCAGCAAAGATGTCATTAATCGCAGCACCGGCAAAGTTTTAGGCCGCATCACCATGTCGGTCGGCGTGGCGGAATTTGCCGGGGAAACGCTGGCCGAAGAACTCATTGAACGCGCCGATAACGCGCTCTATACCGCCAAGCATAATGGCCGTAACCAGGTTGCCGCAGCGCCAGCCAAAGCCCGCTGAGAACCCCTGCCACACCCACGCCCCGGAAAATTGCCTTTTCCGCAAATCACCCGTGGTGAAATTGCCGTATTTACGCTACACTTAACCCGGTTATTGCTCCCGCCCTCAACCCCGCATGTAGATACTCATGAAACAGGCCGTTATTTTATTCGTTATCATTATTGTTGCTGTTACACTTTATACGCTTTTCGGGATTGTCACATTTGAGGAAGATAAACCCCAGCCTTTTGTCTTTGACAACCCGGTTTACCCTGCCGGTATCAGCAACGCCGATCCTTCCTCCAGCCTTACCCCCGAACAGATAGAGCAGCAGCGCCTGTCTGACGAGGCCATTGACGAGGCCTTGGCTACCTTCCGTGGCATGCGCAACGCCATTCCGCAGCAGGCGCTCGAAACGCTTGATATTATTACCAGCCAGGCTGATAGCGGCCTTGTGCCTATCTATTTTCTCTCCGGTGTCGACCCGGCCACGGGTAAACGCAGTTTTGAAACCATGAAACTGGACCCTACGCGCTGGGCTGGTATTGTCGGAAGCAAAAGTTCGGTCTTTTGCTCCATTCAAAATCCCCCCGCCGATATTCTGGTCGGCAGTGAAGAAAACAATACGCTGGAATGCAACACACAGAACAGCAAACCATCCCAGTTTAACCGCATGTTCCTTGGTGGCCCAGGCAATGACACCATTACCGATACCAACGGTAACCGTCTGGTGAATGGGGGGACGGGGGACGATACTATCGCGCTGGGGGCCGGGCGTTCCATCATTGTACTGGATTCCGGCTGGGGCCACGATCAGGTTACGGCTGACTGTACTGATACGGCTGTGACACCCGATCAAATGCCTGTCGGCTTCCCGGTTAAATATCCTTATAAAACCACCAATTTCATTATCCTCAGCCCGCGCCTGTCGCCAAAAGACGTGAAATGGGAGGGGAATGTGCTGAAAAGCCTGACTTCAGACGACACGCTGACGGTCAATGAACGCTGTTTCACCGTTGTTCCCGAACAGCGCTAAACGAAGAGACTTTCAGAAACCCCGCCAATGGCGGGGTTTTTATTTGACAAACTACTATATTTTTCATATCGTTTATCCCAACGATAAAGGTGTGATCATGAATTTACAGGATTTCCTAAAAGCCACAGACGCCCCCAATAATGGGGCCATCAAAATTGATCCTTTTGTCACCGGCGGTGGCACCCGGGTTTTTATCGGCTTGGGCGATAATAATTTTTCCCCTGTAAGCGTCAAATTCAACTCACAGGGCGTTGCTGAACACGTACAGTATCCGCACAGCAATTGCGGATACTCAGGTCATACCCTATTGCAGCCAGCGCAACCTGTTCTTAATGCTCTCATAACTGCTGCAAAAAGCATAAAGTCCGGACACTCTCCAGGCACTGCTATGGCCGCCCTGGCTAAAGCCAGCGGCGCACCAACACCTGGCACATCTTCCTGGGGACGCGGTTTGGTCGCTTCTTCTGCTGATATTGATACCGCCACTTGGCAAGGATCAAATAGCGCGGGCAAGGCTGTACTCCAAAAATGGGCCGGTTATCAATTGGTCTAAATCTTAAAACTGCCCAGATGCAGCAAATAACAAAAACCCCCCGCGCAAGGCGGGGGGTTTTTGTTAAATGGTGGAAGGGACAGGATTCGAACCTGTGTACGCTCGCGCGGGCAGATTTACAGTCTGCTGCCATTAACCACTCGGCCACCCTTCCATCAGGGTATTAATAACTTTCATTCCGGTCCGCTTCCCTGTACAAGGGGGGAACGAAATTCAGGATGTGAAGAAAAGGGAAAAGGCCCCTTAAGTCAAGAGCAAATGAAGCAACAACACAAAAATTCTGGTTCCCGTGGGCAAAAACACGGACAACATGGACAAAATGGGGGCTTTAACAAAGGCCCCCAGAAATCAGCCGCCAAATCTTCGAGGAAATCATCCCCCAGCCGGGGCGTCGCCCGACGGGAAACCGATGATCGCACGCCACGGGAACAGCGCCCCCAGCGGGCTGCCCCCCGCATCCATATCCATTTATACGGCATTCATGCCGTTGAAGCCGCGCTGAACAATCCGGCCCGCACCATTCACAAGATTTATGTGACCGATGCGACCGAAGATATGGCGTATGAGATGATTGCCGCCGCCAATAAAAAAGGGTTCGACCACCCTGCCCCCGTCCTGCTTGAAAAACAGACCTTTGAGCGCGCGATACAGAAGGGCAGTGTCCACCAGGGCATCGGCCTCGACTGCGATCCGCTGCAGGATGTGTTTATGCCCGACATCATTAATAAGGCAGCCGCCAAGGATAAATCAGTGATTGTCCTGCTGGACCAGGTTACCGACCCGCATAACCTTGGCGCTGTAATCCGTTCGGCTTGCGCCTTTGGTGCGGATGCCATCATCGTCCAGAGCCGCCATGCGCCGGAACTGAATGCGATTGTCGCCAAGACAGCCAGCGGCGCGATGGAACATTTGCCTGTCGTGTATGAGACCAATCTGGCCCGCGCCATTGAATCCCTCCAGGAACAGGGCTATTTCGCCCTCGCTCTGGATGAGCGCGGCGAAAAAACCATCGCCGAAGCGCCAAAATACCAGAAGACATTGCTGGTACTGGGTGCGGAAGGGCCGGGCCTGCGCCCGCTGATCCGGGATAAATGCGATATTCTGGTGAAATTACCGACGGCGGGCGCATTGTCGAGCCTGAACGTGTCGAATGCAGCGGCCGTATCGCTTTATGCCGTATCGGTTTAACACCTGTTTTTTCTGCATCAGTTAATAGTTCGTTTTGTGATTTTGGGAAAAAAGTGG
>CAMLMM010000100.1 GCA_946481105.1 uncultured Alphaproteobacteria bacterium | reverse complement strand
TCCTGCCGCAGCCAGAAAGATACAACATCTTCCATTTCACTGACCGAACGCAGCAACTCGGTTGTTTGACGTCCGATATCGCGCAAATAGCCGCCGATGATAAAAAACGATGTAATTGCCAAGGTTACGTCACCCGGCGTTGCCTTCCCTTCATACCACATATAAATGGTCAGGCTGATCATACCTATCATCAGAACGATACGAATATGAACGCGCGCAAAATCTACAACCGTCGCGGTCAGCCACGCATTCTGCGCCCGCTTGCGCCATTCGCCCGCAACAACGGCAAACCGCTCATCTTCGCGTTTTTCCCCGGCGAAACTCTTAACCGTGGGGATGGCTGTCATGATATCGGCGATCGTCGCGCCAACAGTCGTGTCCTGCTCCGCCGATTTCTTGAATCGTGGCATATTGACTTTCAGGGCCAGCCAGATACTGGCAATGACGAATAACGCAACCGTCGGCAGAGCAAACCATCCAACAATAGGCACCTGTATAATCAACATAACAGTCATACCAATCGCTATAATCGAGGCTGGGAAAAAACCCATATAGATTGTGTCTTCAAATACATCGAATGACCACATGCCACGCGTGATTTTGCGTACCGTCGCCCCGGCAAAGCTATTGACATGCCAGTCGGTTGAGAATCGTTGCACCTTGCGGAGAGCATCCGTCAGCAGACGATACATGTTATGCACGGCGAATTTGTTCCAGTACCAAAAGGCCGCCGCCCAGAGCCAACTATGTGTGAGCTGAATTCCCATCAAGGCCACAAAAGCTTTTAAAACCTGGTTGAGGCTGCCTTCGGCCTTAGGGTCAAGCGATGTCAGACTATCGACCAATCGACCGCTGAATATTGGATAAAACACATCCGCCCCGACAGATATGCCGAGAAAAACAACCGCTAACAGACCAAAAAGTTTTTTCTCTGACCAGTAAAATCTGGCAAATCTAATAATATCCTTCCGCGTAACGGCAGGCATATGAGGTGCAGACATAATAAAGTTCTCCTGTTACTTCGTTTCTTATGTAGAGCCGAAAGCACAGCGCGCAATTCACAAAACAGCTATCTGATGGAAAGAATAACGGGTCAGGAATTATGCGCTGGATTCCGGCGGCCAAGGGGATAAGGCTTGCCAGCCGGGTCGCGCGTCCTAGAAAAATAGACCCACAGACCCGGAAACGACGACATATTTTGGTGCTTGATTGCGCATGTCAGTTTCCTTGGTTAACCCCAGATTGCCACAGGAAACTGTGCATCGCAACATAATTGTGAAATATTCGTTCAAAATGCCGATTTTTCTGGCTTTTTCCGCGGTTTACAGCTATACGGGCGGCGCACAAAAGATTTGAAAAACAGAAAGAAAAATCGTGACCACCGAAACCTTACGCAACATTGCCATTATCGCCCACGTTGACCATGGGAAAACTACGCTGATCGACCAAATCCTGCGCCAATCAGGCACCTTCCGCGACAACCAGGCCGTCGATGAACGCGTCATGGACAGCAACGATTTGGAAAAAGAGCGCGGTATCACCATTCTGGCAAAATGTACGTCCATTCTCTGGGACAACGCCAAAATCAATATCGTCGACACCCCTGGTCACGCCGACTTCGGTGGCGAAGTTGAACGTATTCTGAACATGGTCGACGGTGTTATCCTGCTCGTTGATGCTGCCGAAGGTCCGCTGCCGCAAACCAAATTCGTCCTGGGCAAGGCCCTGAAACAGGGTATCCGCCCAATTGTTGTGCTGAACAAGATCGACCGTCCAGACGCGCGCCCTATGGAAGTCCTGAACGAAGCCTTCGACCTGTTCGCGTCCCTTGATGCGACCGATGAACAACTTGACTTCCCGGTTCTGTATGCATCTGGCCGCGATGGCTGGTGCTCCCCGGAACTTGATGGGCCGCGTGAAAACCTGCACCCGATGCTCGACCTGATCCTCAAGCATGTGCCGGAACCGAATGTGGACAAGACCGGCCCATTCAAAATGCTGGCCACCATCCTGAACGCCGACCCGTATCTGGGCCGTATTCTGGTTGGCCGCGTTGTGTCCGGTACCGCCAAGGTCAACATGCCGGTGAAAGCCATCAACCTCGAAGGCAAGACCGTCGAACAGTTCCGCCTTTCGAAACTCCTCACCTTCTCTGGCATCCAGAAGATCCCGGCGCAGGTTGTTGAAGCTGGCGATATCATCTGTATCGCCGGTATGTCCGATGCATCTGTGGCTGATACTATCTGCGATATGTCTGTGACCGAAGCCGTTCCGGCGACGCCGATTGACCCGCCAACCATGGCTGTGTCCATCACCGTGAACGATTCCCCGCTCGCGGGTAAAGAAGGCAAGAAACTGACCTCGACCATGATCCGTGACCGCCTGATGGCCGAAGCGGAAACCAACGTCGCCATCCGCGTGACCGAGTCTGAAAACCGTGACGCGTTTGAACTGGCTGGCCGTGGCGAATTGCAAATCGGTGTTCTGCTGGAAACCATGCGCCGCGAAGGATTTGAACTCTCTGTCTCACGCCCACGCGTTCTGCTGAAAACGGATGAGAACGGCCAAACGATGGAACCGTATGAAGAAATCATCGTTGATATCGATGACGAATATACCGGTGCCGTCGTTGAAAAACTGACCGGCCGCAAAGCCGACCTGGTTGATATGCGTCCTGCCGGCCTTGGCAAGACCCGTATCATTTTCTCGTGCCCATCACGCGGCATGATTGGTTACCAGTCACAGTTCCTGACCGACACACGCGGGACCGGTGTCCTGAACCGTCAGTTCAAGGAATACGGCCCGTATAAAGGCGAAATCTCCGGCCGTCGTAACGGCGCGCTGATCTCGACCGAAGGCGGCAAGGCTGTGGCGTACGCCATCTGGAAGCTGCAGGACCGCGGCACCATGTTTATCACGCATAATGATGACGTGTATGAAGGCATGATCGTTGGTGAAAACTCACGTGACAACGACCTCGACATCAACGTCACCCGCGCGAAACAGCTGACCAACGTCCGCGCTTCCGGTACTGACGAAGCCACCGTGCTGGTCACCCCGCGCAAGCTGACGCTCGAAGACATGATGTCCTACATCAACGAAGACGAACTGGTTGAGATTACCCCGAAAACCGTTCGCCTGCGCAAGCGTTACCTGACCCCGAACGAACGCGAAAAGGCCGCGAAGCTGTTGAAGAAAGCCGCGTCAGTTTAAGCTCTGCTTTTATCTATTCTTGATAAAACCCATCCTTTGCGGATGGGTTTTTCCTTGTCATGCAAATTACGCATATCAGCTATGATTTTAACCTTTTGCGCGGCAGCACAGCGAGTTGTGCAAAAATTCGCTGATAATATCTTTTTACCCACTACCTAACTGAAAAGCTCTTATGCTGGTTCCATATGCAGGGCAGAAATGTTAACGGGGCAATCCATCAAGGTAACTACGATATCCGTTTCTCTCGCCGCCGCCACCGCGCTGGCCGGAACGCTGAGTCTGAATTTTTTTCAGGCGTCCCAGAATAAAAGCCAGCCTGTCCGTTCCTTTACCACAACACATCTTCTGGGAATTTCCTGTGATATAAAATCATTTGGTTCCGGGCTTGTACAGGAACAATGCCTGAGTGAGGCCTCCGCCACTGCGCAGCGTTTCGCACGGCATTTTTATACCCAGATGCTCCATAAGGCCGGGGCATCACGCGAAGCTTTTCTGTACCATTATAACGTCCCCTGCGAGAATGTTCTCACGGATAATATCGTCAATCCGGCCACAGCCTTAAAATATTCCCATACCACCGGTTATGGTGCCGCCCGTTATTGCGTTTCCCGCGCTATGGAACTGGGGGAAAAATACAGACTGGCCGTTAATATGGACGAGGGTCGGCGTCTCCTTTCTGCCATGGATGAAATTTATGACTATTACCGTGCCCATCCGATTGGCGATGATCTGCGAAAAATTCAAAAGGAAGGAATGGATCATGATAATCCGTTTTAAAAGTGCCAACCAGGGCCGCCGCCGCGCACGCCAGCCCCGTTTTGAACTGACGACCATTACCGTCGGCAATCCACCGCGCCGCACCAGCGGCCTGAAGCATATCAGCGGCCGTTATGGCCATACAGGCAGCCTGATAACCCTATTGAAAAAGAAATCGGGCAATACGCCCTAAATATTCCTATCCGTGGAATACGGCCTCGATATTATGGCCGTCCGGATCGAGGATAAACGCCCCGTAATAATTGGGATGGTAATGTGGCCGCAAGCCCGGCGCACCATTATCACGTCCCCCGGCTTTTAATCCCGCCGCATAAAACGCATCAACTTCGTCGCGTGACGCCGCACGGAATGCCACATGCACATGCGGTTTTTGTGGTGTGCCTTCATTAATCCAGAAATCAGGCTTCGGCGCAATGCCAAACCCGGCCACCCAGACATCCTTTGTCACTTCCGGCCCAAGTTCAGCGAGCAAGGCGTACCCCAGCGGCGCAAGGGTTTGCGTATAAAATTCTTTGCTGATCTTGAAGTTACTGACGGCGACGCCGGTATGATCGATCATGGTATACTCCGTATGGTCACTTGATTAACAATTATCAAACTCTACTCTCCTTAAAAATAAAATGAAGGAGTATTTATGCGTTTAGTTGAAACCCACATTGAAGTGGCAGATGTACAAAAATCACTGGAATTATATGCCCGGCTTTTGCCACATAAAAAGGTGTTGACCTGGGCCGAAGGCAATGTCGGCGCGATTGTTCTGGAAGATGGTTCAGCCTTTGGCTGCTGGAAAAAAGGGCAACTGGGAATCCATAATGGACAAGGTGGCGCCCATGTCCATTTTGCCTTCCAGATTGAGCCGGAAGAATATGATGCTTATATGACCCGTATCAAAGCCAGCGGACTGGAACCGCTCGAATACACCTGGGAAACAGGCCACAAAAGCGTTTATTTCTTTGATTATGACGGCAACCAGGGCGAATTCATTACGGCGGATTGGATTACGCTTGAGAATCTCTAGCCCTTCTAATTCCCTCGCCCCGTAAGCGAAGACGGGTAGGAAGGAGAAAGTAAACTTAACGCAAAGGACGCAAAGTTTTTTCACCCCAGCCGTCATTGCGAGGAACGAAGTGACGAAGCAATCCAGATTTTATAGAGTGAGGCTGGATTGCCACGTCGGAACTTGGTTCCTCCTCGCAATGACGATAAAGCTGAAAACTCTGTTTCTCTGCGCCTCTGCGGTGAAATTCTTAAAATAAAGATAATCAGTGAAAGAGAAATGGCGCGCCCGGCGAGATTGGCGCATTTCATTTGCCGCGTCTGCGCCGTACCCGGCTTGCCGTCGAACTCGGATTTATCTTTGTTCGTTCGATACGCGGCCTCGCCATTTTACAAATGGCGCGCCCGGCGAGATTCGAACTCACGACCTTTGCCTTCGGAGGGCAACGCTCTATCCAGCTGAGCTACGGG
>CAMLMM010000099.1 GCA_946481105.1 uncultured Alphaproteobacteria bacterium | reverse complement strand
GCGATATTAATGCCAATATGCTGGAAACCGGTAAATTCCGCGCTATTGATAAGGGATTCATAGGTAATTTTAAATGGATCGAGGGAAACGCCGAGCACCTGCCTTTTCCAGATAATTCTTTTGACGTCTATACTATCTCCTTTGGATTGCGGAATGTAACGCATATTGACGCGGCCCTGAAAGATGCCCACCGCCTGCTCCGGCCCGGTGGACGGTTTTTCTGCCTGGAATTCAGCCATTTGGAAAGCGATCAGCTTCAAAAGCTTTATGATCTGTACTCCTTTGCCGTGATCCCCAAAATGGGACATTATGTGACCGGGGATGAAGCCAGTTACCAATATCTGGTGGAAAGCATCCGCGCTTTTCCTAAACGTGAAGATCTTGCATTGCGCTTGAAGAAAGCTGGTTTTGATATGGTAAAATCAACGCCGCTTTCAATGGGGATAGTGGCCATTCACGAAGCCTGGAAATATTAATTATGTTAATGTTTTGGCAGAATTAGGAAAAAAGAACTTGCAATAACAGTCGAATCTGCTTAGGTAATAACGCTCCGCTCTTTGCTGAGCGGCGGGGGTTTCAGCCGACTATTCTGAACAAAATAACTTAAATATCTTGAAGAAGGAAAAATATTATGAACAAGACAACTCTGACCATTATTGCTGCTGCCGTTGTTGTTGCATTGGCCGCTTTCGGTATCATCAACAGCCAATCCCAGCCAGGTGATGACGCAAACAGCGTAATGCCAGCTGCTGGTGAAGTTTCCGGTGCGATGGAACGCGCTGCTGACGACGCTGCTTCTGCTGTTCAAAACGCTTCTGACGAAGTAAAAGCTGCTGCTGAAAAAGCCGCTGATTCCGCTGCTGAAGCAACAGACAAAGCTGTTGAAGCTGTTACCCCAGCTGCCGAAGACGCTCCTGCTGCTCCAGAAGCAACCCCTGCTGCTGATGCGACTGCCCCAGCTGCTGACGCTGCTCCAGCTGAAGAGAAAAAATAATTCTCTGATTTTTGATTTTCGATCAGGTCCTGTGCTAACGTGCAGGACCTTTTCTTTTAACGAAAGCGCCTACAATGTCCCGTCTGGCAGGCAAAACTGTATTGCTGATTATATCAGGTGGAATTGCCGCCTATAAATCACTTGAGCTTATTCGCCTTTTGAAAAAGGCCGGAGTTAACATCCTGCCTATCCTGACAAAAGGTGGCGAACAATTTGTTACGCCATTAAGTGTATCCGCCCTTGCTGAACATGCCGTTTATACCGATCTGTGGTCCCTGAAAGACGAAAATGAAATGGGGCATATACGTTTGTCGCGCGAGGCGGACTTAATCGTGGTTGCCCCTGCCAGTGCCAATTTTCTGGCGAAAATGGCACAGGGTATTGCCGATGATCTGGCGTCAACCACCCTGCTGGCCGCGAATAAATCTGTGATGGCGTTCCCGGCGATGAACCCCGAAATGTGGGCCAATCCGGCCACACAACGAAATATCGACATATTAAAATCCGATGGCATTCACATCATAAATCCATCCAGCGGCGCGATGGCCTGCGGTGAAATAGGCACTGGCCGGCTTCCGGAAGCGACTGAAATGTTTTCTGCCATTGAATCATTTTTGACGTCGGTGGGAAAACTTACGGGGCGCAAAGCCATCGTAACATCCGGCCCCACTTATGAAGCAATTGATCCGGTACGCTTCATTGGCAATCATTCTTCTGGCAAACAAGGCCACGCGATTGCAGCCGCTCTCGCGCGTGAAGGTGCCGATGTTACATTGATAACCGGTCCTGTATCTTTGCCGGATCCCGAAGGGGTAAAAACCATCCATATTACATCTGCCGATGACATGCTGGCCGCCGTGACAAAATCCCTGCCAGCGGATATCGCTGTCTGTGCTGCAGCTGTGTCCGACTGGAAAGTCGAAAACGCCCAGCCCCATAAAATGAAGAAACGTCATTCGGATGAAGCCCCTCGGCTCAACCTGACGGAAAACCCGGATATTCTGGCGGCAATTTCTAAATCGGCAAACCGCCCCCAGTTAGTGATCGGTTTTGCCGCGGAAACGGAAAACGCCGTCAAAAATGCCCAGGAAAAGCTCCTGAAAAAGGGGTGCGACTGGATTTTGGCGAATCAGGTCGGGAAAACTGAATTTCCGGTCTTTGGCGATGATAATAATCAGGTTACACTCGTGACACGCACCACAACCAATGATTGGCCGATCCTTAACAAAAAGGACGTTGCCTCGCGTTTGGTTGCCGCAATTATTGATGAATTTAGTAAAGGGCACAGCAATGACACAGAACGTAAAAACGGCAGCACAGGCTAACGATAACAGCAGCCTTATTCCCATCCGTGTCTGGGACCATGCGAAAGACCTTCCTCTTCCCGCTTATGCCACATCCCAATCCGCAGGCATGGACCTTGTGGCCGCCATCGACACGCCCATCGTTTTAGGTGCGGGCGAATACGCCATGGTGCCAACGGGAATCTCCATCGCTCTGCCCGCCGGATATGAATGCCAGGTACGCCCGCGCTCTGGCCTCGCCGCCAAGAATGGCGTCACTGTTTTGAATGCACCGGGTACTGTCGATGCCGATTACCGTGGCGAAATCAAAGCCATTCTGATTAACCACAGCAAGACTCCTTTCACCATTGAACGTGGTATGCGCATTGCCCAGATGATTATCGCCAAATACGAACATGTGTCCTGGGATGTGCGTGAAACACTGGAAGAAACCAGCCGTGGCGCGGGTGGATTTGGTTCAACGGGGACACGTTAATGTCTGCCACAAATACCGCCCTCAAATCTGCAGATGACTTTGCATCGGCCGGACATACGCCCATGATGGCGCAGTATCATGCTGCAAAAGCCAGACATCCCGACTGTTTGCTGTTCTATCGCATGGGCGATTTTTATGAGATGTTTTTTGAAGATGCCGTTATCGCATCCAAAATTCTTGACCTGACTCTGACAAAACGTGGGAAGACACAGGGCGATGATATTCCCATGTGCGGCGTACCCTTCCATGCCGCTGAATCCTACACCGCTAAATTAATCCGCGCCGGGCACAAGGTTGGCATCTGCGAACAGATTGAAACACCGGAAGAAGCAAAAAAGCGTGGTGGGTCCAAAGCGCTGGTCCAGCGCGACGTTGTCCGCATTATCACGCCAGGCACGTTGCTTGAAGATACTTTACTGGATGCACGGTCCAATAATTACCTCGTGGCAGTGTCTTCTGTCGGCGGGCATGCAGGCATTGCCATCGCCGATGTTTCCACTGGTGAGTTTTTATTAAAGACTGTATCGCCATCTCAGCTTCCTGCTGCTCTGCATCGCCTGTCCCCCGGCGAGATTTTATGTTCGCAGGGTAATGCCGCCACGTTAATTCCATCCGAATTAAAGGCCATTACAACAACACGCCCCGATGGTTTTTTTGAAAGCGATAATGGATATACGCAACTTGAGTCCATTTTCGGACAAAATGCTTTTGATGATAGTGAAGAAATTGGCCGTGCTGAAGTCGCAGCCGCTGGTGCCTTAATCGGTTATATCGATGAAACACAAAAGGGCCAGATTCCTTACCTAAATCCGCCGCGTCATGTAAGTGACATGGAGACTCTCGAGATTGATCCGTCAACGCTTCGTTCCCTTGAACTCGTACGCACCCAATCTGGCGAACGCACAGGCAGCCTGATTGAAACGATTGATCTGACCCAGACAGGCGCGGGCGCACGTCTCCTGCAATCACGACTTTTGTCACCTTTACGCAACCTGGATACCATTACGGCGCGCCATAATGAGATTGAAACTCTGATTGCTCATTTTGACATTGCAAAAACCATACGCGCCACATTACGCGCTGTCCCCGATATGGAACGGGCACTGGCGCGTCTCAGCCTTAATCGTGGCGGTCCGCGCGACTTAGCCGCTTTGCGGGATGCGCTAGCCCAGGCTTCCATTATCCGCGCCTCAATGATTGAACGTGGTTTTGGCAATACACCACTGCGTAATATTGTCGATCATTTAGGCCTATCCGAAGAACTGGAGCAATTCCGAGCTCGACTGGATATTGCCATTCTTCCATCACCACCCATCCTCGCGCGAGAAGGAGGTTTTATTGCTGATGGTTTCTGCACGAATCTTGATCGTATGCGCGGCCTGAAATCTGAAAGCCAGCGCCATATCGCTGCCCTGCAGACCCAGTATATCAGCCAGACCGGCATTGAAACGCTCAAGATCACGCATAACAATATCCTCGGCTATTATATCGAAGTTCCGGCCCGCCGGGCCGACCAGATGATGGTGAAGACCGGTGATAACAGCAACCCGTTTATCCATCGTCAAACAATGGCCAGCGGCGTTCGCTTTACGACTCCAGACCTGTCCAATCTCGAGCGTGAAATCGCTTCCTCGGCTGAAAAGGCACTTGCGATTGAACTCGGCTATTTCAACGAACTTCAGGCAAAATCAATCCATCTGGCCGAAGAAATCAATAAAGTAGCCCGTGGCCTCGCCATGATCGACGTGGCGTCTGCCATGGCCACTCTCGCAGTTGATCGCCAATATGCAAGACCCGTGGTAGATAACAGTCTTTCATTCCACATCGTCGGCGGGCGTCATCCGGTTGTTGAGCAATCATTGCGCGGTCAGCACCAGGATTTTGTGCCGAATGACGCCAATCTCGGCAAGCAGGAACGCCTTTGGCTTTTGACCGGCCCGAATATGGCCGGTAAATCGACCTTCCTGCGCCAGAACGCGCTTATTGCCATTATGGCACAGGCCGGTTTTTATGTGCCTGCGACCTCGGCGCATATTGGTGCCATTGACAAGGTGTTTAGCCGTGTTGGCGCCTCTGACGATCTCGCGCGCGGCCATTCAACCTTCATGATGGAAATGGTCGAAACTGCCGCGATTCTTAAAAATGCCACGGAACGGTCACTGGTCATTCTGGATGAGGTCGGACGTGGAACATCGACATTCGATGGCCTGTCCATCGCGTGGGCCACGCTGGAGTTTCTGCATAACACGCTGGCTTGCCGGGGGCTATTTGCAACCCATTACCATGAACTGACCAATCTCCGGTCCATTCTCACTTCCCTCGCCTGCTATACTATGGATGTTAAAGAATGGCAGGGCGACGTTATTTTCCTGCATGCCGTTAAACCGGGGACGGCTGATCGATCTTACGGGATTCATGTTGCCAAGCTGGCGGGCGTCCCTTCTGAGGTTCTGACGCGTGCCGAACAGGTGCTGGAACAACTGGAAACCAATAAGTCGCCTGCTGCAAAAATCGGTGATCTGCCTCTGTTCCAGACTCCGCTACCACCCTCCCGACCCAAAAAATCAGCCCTGGAAATCCGTATGGCAGACATTAACCCTGACACGCTGACTCCACGCGAAGCCCTGGATATGCTGTATTCCTTGCGGAATTTACTCGAAAAAACAGCCTAGAACTGGTTCTTGCATCCCGAAGCGGAAATAGCTATAAAAGCCGGACCCACAGCACCGGGCAGGTGGCAGAGTGGTTGAATGCGCTAGTCTCGAAAACTAGTATAGGTGCAAGCCTATCGAGGGTTCGAATCCCTCTCTGCCCGCCATTTAGTCAATACAATTACCCCGCAGAGATTCTTGAATTGAATAGATTAT
>CAMLMM010000098.1 GCA_946481105.1 uncultured Alphaproteobacteria bacterium | reverse complement strand
CGTAATGGGGGTATGTGTACCAATTACGCGCCCTACTACATTTCCGCGTGACCCGTTAGTAATATCCAGCTTGTAACGATGCATGCGCACCGCCTGCATCCGCCGTGTATTGTTGCCCTGCGTATGGGTAAATATATACTGGATATCTCCGTATTCCAGGCTGCCTTTTTCAATATCTTCCGCGTCGCAGACATCATCCAATGTACGGGCATTGTATAATTTAAGGGCACGTTTCAGATAATCATACTGATCAAATCCTGAATCCTTGTGCTTCAGCGTATTCGCCGACAGGATGGCCAACGCCTGATCCTTCTCAATATACCCCGCCTGCAATGAATCGCTCAGCCAGCCAAGGATGATATCCTTTGGAATCCCCAGATTGGACTTCATGCCCGTATCAATCGACGCACGCTGCCAAATGGCCATTAGTTTTGCGTTCACGCGGAAAGCGCTAGCATCGTTAAAAGCAATACGGAGGGCTCTGTCCATTTACACACACGTTAAAAGTTAACGGGTGCTTATATGTTGCTTTGGCTACAAAAGTCAAACAAATTATGTATATTAGCTAGGCTATATTTTGCTTCACAGCACGCGCCGCCTTCAGCTTTTCAAAATCTTCACCCGCATGATGGCTGGAGCGGGTTAGCGGGGACGCCGAAACCATGAGAAATCCCTTGGCACGGGCAAGTTTTTCCAAACTTGCGAATTCATCAGGCGTCCAGAAGCGGTCAACTGGTGCATGCTTCGGCGTCGGCTGTAAATATTGTCCCACCGTTAAAAAATCTACATCGGCGGCACGCAAATCGTCCATCACCTGGCCGACCTCATCCAGCGATTCGCCCAGACCGACCATCAGTCCGGATTTGGTGAAAATGGACGAATCAACCTCTTTAACGCGTTCCAGCAGCCTTAGCGACGTATAGTAACGTGCCCCTGGACGTACGGTTGGGTATAAACGTGGCACTGTCTCAAGATTGTGATTGAATACATCCGGGCGGGCGCGGGCGACAACATCCACTGCGCCTTCTTTCTTTTTAAAATCCGGCGTCAGAATTTCAACGGTAGTTTCTGGTGATTTAAACCGTATCGCTTCAATCGTTTTTACAAAGTGATCGGCACCGCCATCGGCCAGGTCGTCACGGTCAACAGACGTGACCACGACATGTTTCAGTCCCATTTTTTCAACGGCCACGCCAACACGCAGTGGTTCCATTTTATCAAGCTCATCCGGACGGCCAGTTGCCACATTACAAAAGGCGCAGGCGCGGGTGCAGACCTCACCCATAATCATAAAGGTCGCATGTTTTTTATTCCAGCACTCCCCGATATTCGGGCACCCCGCCTCTTCGCAAACAGTGGTCAGCTTAAACTGTTTAACAATGGCATGGGTCTCGCCATAGGCGCCCCCCTGTGGTGCGCGTACACGGATCCATTCGGGTTTCTTCCCCATCGGGCGGTCCGGATTTTTCTGTTTTTCCGGGTGGCGTTTGGCTTTGTCCAGCAGATCAGGATTATAGGTCATGCTTCTCTTTAAGCTGTCCCCGGTTTTTCGTCAATTTTATTCCAGACATTTTCCTCTTGCGTGTCAAGGAATAATGTCCTAGTATACAATTAATCAACTATAGCAGCTTGCCGATTATTATTTTCCATAAAAATTGGTCCGGGTTGTTTCGTCGCAAGTGAAACTGAAAACTTGCGGTTCAAATTTTTCTTAAAATGAAGGAACGAACTGAGTTTGACTCCTCAAATTGTCAAATTTTTGAGCAAACGAACTAATAGACCCCTCACCCCAACCCTCTCTTATTCCTTCCCCTTGACGGGGGGACCTGTCCTGCGAAGCCTTGGCGAAGAAGGAAGGTCAGGATGAGGGTGAAATCACCACTTTTTTGCCAAAACTACAAAACGAACTATTAACTCAGGCCTAATCACCCTTGAAATCATCCGTTTTCAGAAGCGGGGCATTCTTCAGTTCTTCTGGCACATTCGTAGCCGGCGCGGCCGTCCCCTCTCCTCTGGGCGGGTTAACTGGGGCCGCCGCAGACGGAACTGGTTTAGACGCGTCGGGTTTGAATACCGATAGAAAATCCTTGAAGATAGTTGTTTCATTGATAATTGATTCAATGGTTCCACGGTCTGCCAGTAATGCGCTTTGACGGGGCCGGGTAATAACTTCAAATTTTTTGGCATAGGGCGTAGCCGCCATGGAATCACCATAGCGTTCCCGTAAATTGGCCAGTACGTAACGGTTATCAGCCAGGTATAAGGCGACCGCCCAATTAAGAATCATATTGGACTGCTCATCTGTCAGCGGGCGCGTCAGCGAAATATCCTGCTTGGCCAAAATCTGTTCCAGCGAGTCCGCTGCATCCTGCCAGCGTTTGGCGCGCCAGGCTATATCGGCGCGCAATTTCAATACGCTTTCGTCCTGCGGCAGCAAAGCCAAGGTTTCAAATGCTTCCTGAGGCTTGTTCATCATGGACAGCGCCTTGGCGCGTAACATGCCAATATCATGCTGGCGCGGGGTTGCGAACTCGGTGGCGACGCCTTTCAGAAATTCGTCAGCTTTGGCAAGCGTCGCGACAGCTTTTTCGCCTTTCCCGTCCAGCACCTGAAGTGACGCCAATCGAATGGCAACATCGGCTCCTTCAACACCCTGCAGATTTCCATCGACCTGCGCCTGCAACAATTTCTGGGCGCGCGGCAGCAGATCGGCATCAACCAGGCGTTCCGCCAGTTGCCGCGACAACTTATCCCCTTCGGGGCCTTTTGGCAGAAGATCAGAAAATTCGTTATACACCGTCATGGCGTCGATGGGGGTCAGTCCCTTGATTTTTTCCGGCGTGAAGAGATCGGCAAAAGTTTTGCGCAAGGTTGCGTTTATAACCTTTCCCTGCTCTGATTCAGGGGTGAGCGCGGCAGCCAGCTTCATCATGGTCAATGCTTTAATTGGTTCATTCTTCTGCAGATACAGCTTCGCCAGATTATAATTAATGGAGGTTTCCAGGTCATCGCCGCGCCAGGCGTAGCGCAGCCCTTCCAAGTCATCGATGGCCTTGTCGATTGTAATATCTTTCGTATCGTACTGAAGCGTGGACAAAGCAAACCTGGCTTTGGCCCGGTACAGATCATCGGCGCCGCTGACAAGCTTTTTCCACGCTTCCTTGGCATTATCCAGCTTGCCCTTCTGGCGACTGTATTCGCCGCCAAGATACTCATACGCAGATTTCCAGCCTAAGGGCATGCTCTTTTTATCTTTACCAAGAATTTCAAGAATTTCATGCGCCTTGTCAGGGTTTCCTTGCCGTAAATATATCTCGGCCATTTTCAGGCCAATCGGGTTGCGTATTTCAGGGGGATAGGTGGTCAGGATATCCGTGCCGGATGGCAATGTTGCTGCGGCCTGCTGCCAGTCGTCCAGCTCAGCAAGCGCATAAGCCTTCCAATATTTTATCTCTTCAATATCACTCAGCTGGGAAGTTGATAAAGTGGCAAAAGCCTCTTTGCTGCGACCGGCCAATATCTGCGCGACAGCCTCTGCAGCGCGAAATTCCGGTGATGAATCAAGATCAGGCAGGCTTTGATGCGCAAAGGCGAAATATCCCATCGCTTCCGGTGCATAGTTGAACGCCAGCATCATGTGGCCGAGCGTAATCAGATTTTCGGCGCGCTTGACATCCGTCTGCTGGGCCAATCCGGACATGATGATGCGCTGATTGTCAGGTATGGCTTTCTTATCGCCGATGCGCCATTTCTCAAAATCGAATATGCGCTGGGGAGTCTGGGCCGTCTTTACTTCGCCCTCCTTTGCCGCTGCCATTTTTTCACCGAGAGTATCCCGGTCGGGCGACAGCGCCAGTCCATCCGGGCGCGTGATAATGATGCCGTCAGGCTCTTTGGTAGCCGTTACATCATCGGTTTTGGCAATAAATGCCATACCCACAATTGAAGGCAGCACCTGAACCTGCGCATAATTCTGCGCGGGGCCTGAATAATCCTTTGCCTCAGTAGTGAAAACGGCATGAATTATATCTCCCGTATCCGGGTCAGGCAGATCCACGATACGATGCGCGCTCGCGCTGGGCCAGAACAATTCCGGTCCCGACTTGGCCGCCTCACCAAAACGGCTGACGATTTGCAGCGGCTTCGTGTCTTTGGCCAGAGCCGGGTCGGAAGAAATTTTCCAGACCAATCCGCCACCGGACGCGACAAGATTTATATTTTCCGGCAGGCGAACGCGAAAGACAGACAGGTTCTTTACCGGGACAACTTCAAACGCCGCATCTTTCAATCCGTCAATGGTGGGGGGAACCATCGCGCTTTCACGATCTTCAATAACCCAGACATATCCGCCACGCCGGAACACGGCAATCGGCAGCGCAGATACCGACGTGATATTGATAGTGACCGGGGTCGGCGCGGGTGCAGCTGGCTCCTTAGCCGTTTCATCTGTTTTCGCAGGTGCTTCTTCGGCTTTGGAAACTATGATATTGGCGGGCAGTTTTTCAGGGGCGGCTGGCTTTGCCTCCGGTGCCGTTGCATCCGCCTTCTTCTCAACAGGCGGTGACTTGATGGCGGGCTTGGATTCACTACCCCCTGCTTTCGTGGAAGACGTGGCAGTGATTTTACCCTTGATATCGACGATAACTTTATTGGCAGCGGTAAAGTGATTAACCATCTGGCCATCAGCCACATCGATTTCCACCGATTGGGGAGTGAGGATTTTTATGCCCGCAATACGCGGCAGATGTGCTACGGAATCATCGGCGACAGACAGATTAACGGGATCGTTAAATTGCAGTACGATTTTATTACCCGTTTGCGCCGCGCGGTAGGAATGCGCCTTTTTGCCTTCAATCACCAGACGCGTGGACGCATCGCGCAAATTGCCACGCATGATGACCGGCTCCCCTTCCTGGGCGAAGGCCGGGGAAGTCAGTGGTGCCGATAAAAGAGCCAAAGCCATGGCTGAAGACAGGAGATTCCGGATGATTCGGTCCATTTCTTGAAAATGCCATACCCCGCTCCCTTCGACAAGCCAAAGCCGGCGCAAAAAGAAGAAAACCCCCGGAAATTCGGGGGGTTGCGGTTAATTTCGCGATGACGGCGGTTTAGAACAGGTCGGCGAGCAATTTATCAATATCGTCCTGTGAAATCGCTTTATCCGGCAATTGTGGGCCGTTCATCAATTTGGCTTCCGGCGTACGGTTATCATCCAGCACTTTGGATGGCAATCCTGGGATCTTTTCTTCAAGCACCGCCATTAATTGATTGATCTTCTCGTCAATGACGATCAGGCTTTTAACAACCTTCGTAATGCGCTGGCCCGTAATATCCTGGAACGAGCACGCTTCCAGAACCTTGGTAATTTCACCTATCAGGAAGTTTTTATGCGTATCGTCAAGTTTGGCGCTGTAATCACTGATGGCATCGCACGCATCCATAATGGTGCCAGTTGCCACTTCGGTCGCCTTCACCACGGCATCCAGTTCATCTGTGGCTGACGGAATATGCGTACCCGATATATCGCCCATGCGGGCCGCGCTAATTTCCTGGCGCGTTTCCTCAATCAGGTCATGCAATGCCCGAAGCTCATGATAAATATGCTCACGCGATATTTCCTCGGCGGCGCCGACTTTCTCGATGACCGAGTTGATAATTTTTACGACCTTGTCGCGGCCGATCTCAGCATTTTGCGCACTCATAATTTTTTCCCACAGAAGAAAAGT
>CAMLMM010000097.1 GCA_946481105.1 uncultured Alphaproteobacteria bacterium | reverse complement strand
TGGAACTGTTGAACCCGCTTATTCAGCGTGCCTATCAGATTTTACGCCGCCGGGGTGCCATTCCGGATTTGCCGCTGGACGGGCGTATCGTGGCGATTGATCATCGCTCGCCATTAGCGCGGGCGCAATCACGCCGCCAGGTACAGGCCGCTATCGGCTGGTTGCAGATGGTTAATACATTGGGGCCGGATGTCACCAGCCGTGTCGATTATCCCGCGGCGGCTGATTATCTCACTGGTCTGCTGGGCATACCCGCTTTTCTGAAACCGAATTCATCACCTGTTATAACTGAAGGAGACTCACATGACTGATAACCTATTGACCATTGAAACAAACCTGGCGGATGTGCCGACCGGTATCCCGTCTAAATTCTGGGATAGCGAGGCAAAGAAGATACGCACCGAGGCGTTGCTGGCGTCCTATCTAGCACTGGAAAAAAAGCTGGGCCAGATGGTCCACATGCCCGCCACGGACGACGATAAACTGCGCCTGCTCAAGTTGCTGGGTTGCCCGGATACACCAGACCAGTATGACGTCAAAATCAAGAATGATTTTCTATCTCTCGACCCTGATCTGAACGCCCGGCTTCATGCCAAGGGATTTACGAGCGAGCAGGTGCAGGAAGTTTATGATTTGGCGACTGAAAAACTTGTGCCGCTTATCCTGGAAATGGCAGCGGAGTTTCAGGCGGACCGGGAGATCGAGCGTCTGGTCGACGAATTTGGCGGCGCCGAAAAATGGCAGGAGATTGCCCGCCAGTTGAACGAGTATGGCGCAAAGACATTGCCCAGGGGGGCCTTTGAGGGACTGGCCTGTTCCTATGACGGTGTGATGGCGCTGTATAACATGATGAAAAGCGGCATTCAGAAGCCAGTGGCGCGCGTGGAGGGAGCGGTCGCCGAAGCGATGGATGAAAACGCCCTGCGCGGGATGATGCAGAACCCGAAATACTGGCGCGAGCGTAATCCAGCCTATATAGCCCGCGTGACCGAAGGGTTTCAAAATCTGTACGGCAGGAAATAAAATAAATGCCCCATGGTGACATGGGGCATTGATATTTTCGGTTTTGAACAGACTAGCTTTGTGAGCCCGCAAATTCACGCGCGTTGAAATCGTCAATGACGTGCTGAAAGGTTTTGCGGATATCCCCGGTCAGCGGCTGGAATTGCAGCGAAACGCTTTCCGCCGTTTTGCGCACGACTTTGGCGACATGTTTCATGCCGACCAGTTCTTCGCGGAGATGGAATTTCAGTTCCACTTCCATTTCCGACCCAATTTCAATCGGGCGCGTATCGGCGAACACACGGACCCCACCCGGACTCCAGTCGAGAACCGGGTGCGGTTTGCCGTCGACAAAGCTTATAACCTGATCGCAGGTGCGGCGCGGGTGCGACCGACGCGATGAAAAGCCGTTGCCACCATCGTCCGACGTAAAGGTCTTTTGAAAACCGAGTGCAGTCATAATGGTCTGCAACATATTATTAACTCCTGGTTTAGTCCAATATTTAAAAGGACAGGTTTGTACAATTTATATAGTTCTGCACACCCAGGACACCATTTTTCGTAACCAACCGCGGGGACTTTAGCATGCGGCGGTAACGAAGGCAAGTATTTTTTAATATGAAAATATTTTTTCATGTTGAAAACTGCAGATAACCCGGAACTTTCGGGCCTGCTAATATAACCGGATCAGCCTTGGGCCTGCCCTTTTTATGGGGCCGACAACCCGGCCTTTTCTTCAGGAAACACCCCTCATTTTATCATTTTGAAAGGAAAAAGAATGAGTACGTTCATCCCAACGGCGTTCATTAAGCAGTTTGAACGCGAAGTCCATGAAGCCTATCAGCGTCAGGGGTCCAAATTACGCCCCGCGGTCCGCACCATTAATAATGTGCAGGGATCGTCGGTTATTTTTCAGAAGGTCGGAAAAGGCACCGCCTCAACCAAATCCACCCATGGCATGGTCCCGGTCATGAATGTCAGCCATACCGCCGTCGAGTGCCTGTTGCAGGATTATTATGCCGGCGACTGGGTCGACCGCCTCGATGAACTGAAAATCAACCATGACGAGCGTGCCGTGATCGCCAATGCCGGGGCGTATGCGCTGGGCCGTAAAACCGATGACCTGATTATCGCGGCGCTGGCGACGGCCAATACGCTGACGGTGGCCGATGCCAATACCGGGCTGACCCGCGACAAGGTTTTGGCCGCGTTTGAAAAACTCGGCGGCGCCGAAGTCCCGGATGACGGCGATCGTTTCGCCGTGGTCGGCTGGAAGCAATGGAGCGAACTGCTCAAAATTCCGGAATTCACCAACAGTGAATATGTCGGCGCCGACGACCTGCCCTATAAAAACATGCAGGCGAAACGCTGGCTCGGCACGACCTGGATCCCGCATGCGGCGTTGCCCATCGACGGTAACGATATCCGTTCCTGTTACTGGTTCCACAAAACGGCCATTGGTCATGCATCGGGGTCGGATGTTCAATCCGATATCACCTGGCACGGCGACCGCGCGGCGCATTTCGTGAACAATATGATGTCGCAGGGTGCCGCTCTCATAGACTCCTCTGGAGTCGTTGTCATCGGCTGCGACGAAACACCAGACTAGGCTTAGTCTTTTGGACTGCAAATGATGAATTTCTGCGCTTCCGCTTCTCACGTACCCAAACGTACGCTGCGATGCGGTTCTCGAAAACCATCATTTTCGTCACAAAATTCGTCGCCTGAAATTTTAAATTTATATTAAGGAGTAACTACCATGGCTTTTGCTTCAAAAGACCTCAGCGTATTGGCCTATGCCAATAATTTCACCCTGTGGCATTACACGACATTCGATTCATCCGTCACCACCGGCGGATATTTCAACAATGCCGCGTCGATGCTGCGGGTCAATGACCTGCTTATCGCGAATCTTGATACCGATGGAACCCCGGCGACAGTGTTCTACATTGTGACGGGCAATACCGGCACGGCTGTGACCGTTGCCGCTTTCACCGCTTAGTTTTTTTAGTCATTTTTTCTAAGCGTTCGGTATCAAATCCGGAAGCGGCCCGTCTGCGCGATCGCGCGTTCATTTCCTCCCGACGGGCCGCTTCTTTCTTTTTATTCTTTTACATTCAGGAGATTCTTTCATGGCACTCAATGATATCGGGCTGTGCGCCCGCGCGCTGGTCCAGGTAGGGGCGCGCCCCATCACGTCATTCAGCGACGGCACCACCGAATCCGAAATCGCCGGGCTGCTCTACACGCCGCTGCGCGATGCTGTGTTATCGTCCTATGCCTGGAGCTTTGCGACCGGGCAAGTCACATTGACGCGTCTGTCAACACCGCCTGTGGCCGATTATGCCTATGCGTATCAGTTGCCGGCCGATTTTCTGCGTGGCCTGTCTGCCGGCATCAACACACGCGGGCGTGGGCTGCATTACCGGATAACCAACGGCCAGCTTCATTGCAATGCCGAGTCGGTGATGCTGACCTATCTTTACCGCCCCGACGAAGAAACATTCCCGCCCTATTTTGACCGGTTGCTGGTCGCACGTCTGGCTGCCGAATTCTGCCTGCCGCTCACGGAAAATACATCGCGGGCCCAGATGCTGGCCCAGCTGGCGGATCAGGAATTTGCCCGTACGCGCCAGATCGACGCGCAGCAGGACAGCCCAAACCGGCTGGAAAACTTTACCCTGATCGATGCGCGGGAGTAGAGAACATGGCCCGTATTCCCACCATCAAAACCACGTTTTCCGCCGGGGAAGTATCACCCGACCTATTGGGGCGAGGTGATCTCCGCGCTTATGAGAATGGTGCCCTGAAACTGCGTAATGTGTTTATTCAGCCCACCGGGGGCGTCATCCGCCGCGCCGGGCTGCGGTATATCGACACGGTCGCCGGGAACGGGCGGCTGGTTGCGTTCGAATTCAATACATCCCAGACTTATCTGCTGGTGATTACCGATATGCAGATTACGATTTACGCGGATGGCGTTGAAGAAGCGGTATTGGCATCCCCGTGGACCTTCAATGATATACCGCAGTTGGCCTGGACGCAGTCGGCGGATACGCTGTTGCTCACACATCCGGATTATGCGCCGCGCAAACTCACCCGTAACAGCGGAGGCAGCTGGGCGATTACCAACTGGGATTTTTACAGCAAGGATAACCGCGTGATGCAGCCCATGTACAAATTCGCGGGGGCGGGCGTCACATTAACGCCCAGTGCGATCAGTGGGACGATTACCTTGACATCCTCGGCATCCGTTTTTGAGGCCGGGCATGCAGGCACAAGGTTACGTGTCGGAAATAAAGAGGTTCAGATTACCATTGTCAATTCACCGACGGTGGTCACGGCGACGGTGATTGAAACATTGCTGGGCGCATCCGCGACGATTGACTGGGAAGAACAGGCGTTTTCACCCGTGCGGGGGTATCCGGCCACGGCCGCGTTCCATCAAGACAGGCTGGTGATTGGTGGCAGCCGCGATCTGCCGAACCGGTTGTGGTTTTCGCAGACCGGCGATTTGTTCAATTTCGATTTAGGCACCGGACTGGATTCCGAAGCGATTGAATTCGGTATTTTCTCGGACCAGATCAACACCATTCGCGGCGTCTTTTCCGGCAGACATTTACAGGTATTCACCAGCGGGGCGGAATGGATGGTCACGGGCGACCCACTGACCCCGGCTACCGTACAGATCAAACGCCAAACGCGTGTGGGGTCAAAGGTTGACCGTTATATTCCCCCGGTCGATGTCGATGGTGCGACCTTGTTCGTGGCGCGGAACGGTCAGGAGTTGCGGGAATTTGTGTATACGGATGTCGAGCAGGCGTACCGTTCCACGGACCTCGCGCTGCTGTCACATCATATCATTACGACCCCGGTCGATCAGGATTTCGACCAGCGCCGCCGTTTATTGTTTCTGGTGCGCGATGACGGGCGTTTTGCCACGCTGACCGTGTACCGGGCCGAGGAAGTCGCCGCGTGGACATTGCATGACACGGCGGGCGCGGTGAAATCAGTCGCCGTGGTGGGCGAAGATGTTTATCTGCTTATCCTGCGCAACGGCCATTACGTGATCGAACTGGTGGATGACGCGTTGCATCTCGACTCGGCCCTGGCCGGGGAATCGGGCACGCCGACCGCAATCTGGTCCGGGCTTACCCATTTAAACGGGGAGAATGTGGCCGTCGTCGCTGATGGCCGGGTGCGGGACAATGAAACCGTGAGCGCCGGGCAGATTACATTGGGTGAGTCTGTATCGGCGCTGCAGGCCGGGCTGCCGTATACGCATATCATTGAACCTCTGCCGCCAGGGAATGTAACAGGGATCGGGTCGGCCCGCGCCATACGTCTGGTCGACGCTGCATTCCGCCTGCATGCGACCGCCGCGATGCAACTTGATACCGGGCGCGGCCTGAAAGATATCAGCCTGCGACAACTGGGCGAAGATCCCATACTCGACGCGCCGGTGCCACTGGTGACAGGGGATATACGTGTCCGGGCCTATGGCTGGCAGCAGGACACCAGCCTGCCGTTATGGCGGATTGAGCAGTCATTGCCCCTGCCGTTTGCCCTGTTATCCGCCACCATGAACGTCATTGCCAATTAAGGAGAAATAACAAAATGGGAACACTGACTTCGGTCCTTGGGACCGCACTGCAATTCGCGCAGCCACTGATTGGCGGCAGCCAGAAAGACCGTAGCGGGGACCTGGCGTATCAACAGGCGAAAGAAGATGCCGCGCTGAAAAAGAAGCAGAACCTGCTGAATTATCAGAGTACCGAATCAGACCGCCAGCAACGCCTGCGCCGTACTCTATCCAGTCAACGGGCCATCTCCGG
>CAMLMM010000096.1 GCA_946481105.1 uncultured Alphaproteobacteria bacterium | reverse complement strand
GAAGAACGCCTGAAACCCGACACGAATGAATTGCTGGACGAAGCCAAGGAAAACATGGCCAATGACTTCAATCATGCCAAAACCCCTGAATTGAAATTGGCCTCGCTACATTAAAGGCTATGCTTAGTATTTTTACATAATATATCATGCCAATTTGTCGCACTATCTGGCGAATTTAAATCTGAGTTATCCACAGAAAACTTGAGAATCTTGTTGACAGAAGGCCGTTAATAATTAATATGCGCCTCATTCCGGCACGAGAAAGCTCTGCGCGGCAGGATTTCCTGTCCGGAATAATGGTGTACGAACCGGCGTTTCTGAATTGATTTATTTGGGAATTTTACGGTTCGGTTTGAAATCAACAAACTGACTTATAAGGAGTCACTAATGGCCCGTATCTCCGGTGTCAATATTCCTGACAATAAACGAGCAATCATTTCGCTCACCTATGTTCACGGCATTGGCCGCTACACTGCAGAGATGATCTGCAAAGAAGTTGGTATCGACTTCTCCCGCCGCATGAAAGACCTGACGGAAGATGAACTGAACCAGATCCGCAAGATCATCGAATCCGGTCGTTTCATGATCGAAGGCGATCTGCGTCGTGAAGTATCTCTGAACATCAAACGTCTGATGGATATGCAATGCTACCGTGGCCTGCGCCACCGTCGTGGCCTGCCAGTCCGCGGTCAGCGTACCCGCACCAACGCACGTACCCGCAAGGGCCCTGCGAAACCGGTTGCTGGTAAGAAGATCGTTAAGAAGTAATCAGACAATTTAGATAAGAGCAAAGGTTAGAAATCATGGCCGTTAAAAAAGAAGCTGCCGGTAAAGCTGCAAAAGGCGGTGCCCGCAAAAAGATCGTACGTAAAAACGTAGCGGTCGGCGTAGCGCACATCAATGCATCATTCAACAATATTCATGTCAACATCACCGATCCGATGGGCAATACGATTGCCTGGTCGTCTGCCGGTATCATGGGCTTCAAGGGTTCGCGTAAATCGACCCCTTATGCTGCTCAGCTGACCGCTGAAGACGCTGCGCGTAAAGCACAGGAACACGGTGTTCGCGAAGTTGATGTCGAGATCAAAGGCCCAGGTGCTGGTCGTGAGTCCGCACTGCGTGGTCTGCAATCTGTCGGTTATACCATCCGTTCGATCAAGGATATTACGCCTGTTCCGCACAACGGATGCCGTCCGCCAAAACGCCGCCGCATCTAATACTGCGTCGTAGTACTAAAAATTTGTCGTCATTGACGATGATCGATTTGTCCACGCATGGTGAAAGGGAAAAAGCATGCTGATACAGAAAAACTGGCTGGAACTGATTAAACCCAACAAAGTGGAAGTAGAGCGCAAGCCTGACTCCCGCAACACGGGTAAAGTGGTTGTTGAACCGCTGGAACGTGGGTTTGGTCTCACCCTCGGGAACTCGCTCCGCCGTATTCTGCTGTCCTCGCTGCAGGGCGCTGCTGTTACCTCGGTGAAAATCGCGGGTGTTCAGCATGAATTCTCGACCGTTGAAGGTGTGCGCGAAGACGTGACGGATATTATCCTGAACATCAAGGCAATCGCTGTGCGTATGCATGCCGAAGGGCCAAAGCGTATGCGCATCATGGCGGAGGGTCCTTGCGAAGTGACCGCCGGTATGATCGAAGCTGGTGCCGACATCGAAATCATGAACCCAGAACTGGTTATCTGCACGCTGGATAAAGGCGCGAAACTGGAAATGGAAATGACCGTCAATACCGGTAAAGGTTACCGTCCGGCTTCGGCGAACCGTCCGGAAGACGCACCTGTTGGCCTTATCCCGGTCGACAGCATTTTCTCGCCAGTACGTAAAGTATCGTACGACGTGGAAGATACCCGCGTTGGCCAGATCACCGACTACGACAAACTGACGCTGTCTATCGAAACTAATGGCGTGATCACGCCGGATGATGCTGTGGCTTACGCTGCGCGTATCCTGCAGGATCAACTGCAAGTGTTCATCAACTTCGACGAGCCGAAAGAAACGGCTGCCAGCGAAGTGGAGGATTCACTGCCGTTCAACCGCAACCTGCTCAAGAAAGTCGAAGAACTGGAACTGTCCGTTCGTTCGGCCAACTGCCTCAAGAACGACAATATCGTTTACATCGGCGATCTGGTTCAGAAGTCCGAGAGCGAAATGCTCCGTACCCCGAATTTCGGCCGCAAATCCCTGAACGAAATCAAGGAAGTTCTGGGCACGATGGGTCTGCACCTCGGCATGCAAGTCGAAGGCTGGCCGCCAGAGAACATCGAAGATCTGGCGAAAAAACTGGACGACCCGTTCGCGCATTAATAAGAATTATTCCCTCCCGTTGATAATGGGAGGGAATTTTAAAAGGGCCTATGCCCGCCCCTGAAACAGAACAGCCGAGAGGTGAGTGGTATCAGGTTTGACAATGACTTTACCCGTTTAAAGTCGCAACGCCAGGAAAGGCAAAAAGGAAGTAAAAATGAAACACGGACTTAAACAACGTAAACTGAACCGTACCTCGTCGCACCGTCGTGCGCTGTTTGCCAACATGGCGAATGCGCTGATCAAGCACGAACAAATCATCACCACCCTGCCAAAGGCAAAAGACCTGCGTCCGGTTGTTGAAAAACTCATTACCCTCGGGAAAAAAGGTGGCCTTGCCAACCGTCGTGCTGCATTTGCAATGCTGCGTGACGAAGCTATGGTTGCGAAACTTTTCTCGACCCTCGCTGACCGTTACTCCGCACGTCCAGGTGGATATGCCCGCGTGCTGAAAGCCGGTTTCCGTTATGGTGACGCTGCGCCGATCGCTGTGATCGAACTGGTTGACCGTGACGTATCCGCACGTGGTCAGGACAGCGGTCCGGACTTCTCGGCTGATGAAACTGAAGCAGCCGGTCCAGCCGAAGAACTGGCCGTACCAAAAGAAGCGGTAAAGAAAGCCAACAAGAAAAAAGCCGAGCCGAAAGCTGACGAAGCTGAAGCCGAAGCCGCGCCAAAGAAAAAAGCGGCTCCAAAGAAAAAGAAAGCTGATGAGGCTTCCGAGTAATTCAAAACCCGCCGCAAGGCGGGTTTTTTACATCCCGAATTTTCTTGTATTGCCATAAATTTATACGCTAAGGTCAGCCTATGACCTGCGTAAAACGCCTACGTGCCCGATACCCATCTGAAAATGGCCTGATGGGTTTTTCCAATCCATCCCCCGACGGGCCGGTGAAATACGTGTCCTTCTGTTCCGTCGATACAATGTTTCATATTTACCTGCGTTATAATCCGCTCGACGACCGCGATTATTTTGATATCGCGCAGCGTGTGTCCAAAGTCGTTGAAGATTATAGCGGGAATTGGCCAGGCCCAGCGCGTGATTTGCGTTACGCCGGGCAGGGCAAAACGGATGAGTGTTTGTTGTCGCTGTGGTTCCCTGGCGATATCGATCTGGAAGATATGGTACTGATGGTCGATTCCATCCCCGAACTGCAGACGTCCGGGTGGTTGCGCAATGGTGTTGATGCATTGAAAGAGCGGGCGGGTCTTGCGAAAGACGATCTACCCTTTCTGGTTCACTACAGCGATAATAATTTTGTCGCGATGGACAGGGATCTGCATCTGTACCGACCCACATTTTTTGATTCTGCGTGGCTGAGTGCTGCAGGCGGTACGCTGGAATTCGCGGTGGACACAACGGATGGTGCCATTCAGTCTGTCGTGCAGGCGTTTGCCGCTGCCGGGGCCATAACTTCCAGCCCTTTGAATCACGAGGGTGAAAAGGGGAAATATGATGGCCTGCGCCTGCGTTTTCATTGGAATCAATTGATGAAAGATGCCTGGGCCAGCAGTGATCGCGTACAGGAAATTTTGAACAGCCTGACTCCACAGCTGGACAGATTCGCTTTAGCGGAACCATCATAATGGGACGCGGAAAAGATAATGCTCATATAGCGGCCACTCAAAATTATAAACGCATGGTAGGACGCCTTTATATGTCCCGGCACGACGCGGACGCCGAGCCGGTGTTGATTATCCGTGAAGGGGCTGAAGCATTACCTGTTGGTCGCCTGTTAAAATTATTGTCTCAAAATGAGAATCTCCCCGATCAAGATATACTTAGATTGCTAAATCGGCCTGGTGTGAAACCATCCGATATTGAAACATTACGCGTTTATGCGCATCGGTTCGGTTATGATATTACCGCCCGCAGGACTATTGCGGATCATGAAAAGAGAGTTGTGCTTCTGGATGAAAATGCACCCCATCCGGCGGTTCTGCCGTTAACACAAATGTTTGGCTGGGCGACCCATGTCGGGTTTGAGAATCTGGTGGGGCGGGATACGCCGGATGAAGATATCTGGGATTTTGCCCAGACTCATGAATTCGGGGCTATCGTTACCCGCGACACTGATTTTCTGGAAATCCACCACCGGCGTGGCTTGGATAGCCAGATTGCGGGGGAACATGTTCCTCTCCTTCTTTTTATTGGACAGGAATTATCGACGAAGACTTTGTCCGGACTTTTTAGCCTCCATGGTGCTGCTATCAAAATAGATATGAAAAAACAAGAACAACTGGCTTGCACCCTGAGTTACCAGCATGGATACCGGCCATTATTCTAGGATTTCACTTTTCCTGTTGTATAAATGTCCCACACGTATTAATGTCTTTTTGCGACCGCCAAGGTTATAGCACGCGTTTGAATCGAGAAAGGTTTCGCTAGCTCTGGCGCAAGGTTGGGAAGGTTCCGTACTACGGCTTTCAACGAACCCATAGACTGATATAGGCTGTTGATGACTAACGCAATATCCAGCTTATGCCAGTCGGCCTGATGGCCCCGTTTTGGGCCACCAATGGGTCAGAGATAGGTCATATAGGAACCCCACTTACATCATTTTTAAGATTGCGGCCTGCGCCCGCATAATCTTTATCCGTCGCATTAAAGATCGTTGTGGTCGCCCGAGGCCGTCGGGAGTTAATAAATCATGGCAAAACGTATGCTGATTGACGCAACACACGCCGAGGAAACGCGCGTGGCCGTTGTGGATGGAAACCGTCTGGTTGAGTTCGATTACGAAAGCAAACTCAGAAAACAATTAAAAGGCAGTATTTTTCTGGCCAAGGTCACACGGGTCGAACCGTCCCTGCAGGCTGCCTTCGTGAATTTTGGTGGCAACCGTCACGGGTTCCTGCCGTTCTCGGAAATCCACCCGGATTACTTCCGTATTCCAGTCGCCGATCGCGAAGCCCTTATGGCTGCGCAACAGGCCGAACTCGAAGCCGCTATCGCCGCCGAAGAAGCTGCTATCGCTGCCGAAGAAGCCGCCTATGAAGCCGCGCAAAAAGGCGAAACAGTTGCTGAAGAAGTTCCGGCTGAAGAGCAACCCCCGGTCGAGCTGGGCGGCGGTGTCGAAGCTGTGGAAACTGAAGAACCAGCTGCTGAAAATGCTGAGTCCGAAGAAGATATCGCGGAAGAATCGGATAGCGAAAGTGATGAAGAATCATCTGATGAATCTGATGCCGAAGGCGAAGCAGAATCGGATGAACAGGCTGAAACCGAAGGTGACGAATCTGAATCGGCCCCTGAAGAAGCTGCCGAAGAAAAAGTCACCCATAAATTCGTGTACCGCGCCGTCACCGAAATCAACCCGGAAACATTTGAAATCGTTACCTCTACCCAGGAGAAAAACGAAGCCGTTGCGTTCGATCAGGATGTGGCGTTCAAGGTCGAAGAGCTGGCGAAAACCCGCGAAGACGTGGTGCGTGTTCGCCTGCATTACCGTCATTCCGAAGACGGCGTGAAAAAACGCTCCATCTGGGTGGCTTTCCATGAAGACAATCAGGAAGTCGACCATGAACAGGCGTTAGCTACCGAACAGGAAGAACGCGAAAACCGCCGCAACGGACGTGGCCGTGGCCGCGGACGTGGCCGATACAACAACCGTGGGCGTAATGGCAACGGGAAGGGC
>CAMLMM010000095.1 GCA_946481105.1 uncultured Alphaproteobacteria bacterium | reverse complement strand
TGGCGTTTATATTCGGGCGGGATGGCTTTCTCGAGTTTCTGTTCGACTTCCTCGACCGTTGCGCCGAGGGCGAGGGTGGTGCGGTTGCTTACGCGAAATACATGCGTGTCGACGGCAATGGTTTCATGACCGAAAGCAATATTCAAAACCACGTTCGCGGTTTTGCGTCCGACGCCGGGCAGGGTAATCAGTTCTTCCATCGTCTGGGGCACTTCGCCATCAAACTGATCGACAAGAATTTGCGACATCTTGATGACGTTATCAGCCTTCGCGTTATACAGACCGAGGGTTTTAATATGTTCCTTTAATCCGTCGATACCGAGTTTGAGCATGGCTTCCGGCGTTTTCACTTTTTTGAACAGCGCGCGTGTGGCTTTGTTGACTCCGGCATCGGTTGCCTGCGCCGAGAGAATGACGGCGACGAGCAGGGTATAGGTGTTCACCGATTCCAACTCACCTTTCGGTTCCGGGTTCGCGTTCTGGAAGCGGGCAAACATTTCGGCAATCGCGGCTTTTTTCATTTTTATTTTCCGTATTTACAAAAGAAGCTATCATAGCTCAAATTTGATCCAGATTTATCAGAAAATTTACTTTTTCGGGACTATGATGCAGAGTTATTCTGTGTCTTACCCCTTTCAAATTGAGGTTCCTCATGTCTGCGCAATATTTTGAATCACTCCAACTGATCGAACGTTTGCACCGCTATTTTCTGGATGTGGTGAAAACCGAACTGGACCGCAAAGGCATTCAGGACATCAACAACGTCCAGGCCATGATCCTGCATAATATCGGCAAGGATGAGATGACGGTGGGGGAATTGACGCTTCGTGGTTATTACCTTGGGTCCAACGTGTCCTATAACGTCAAGAAAATGACCGAGAACGCCTATATCACCCAGGAGCGTTCCATTCATGACAAACGCTCGATCCGTGTGAAGCTTACGCAAAAAGGTGTCGATCTGCATAAGGCGTTGGATGATATGTTCCTGAAACATGCCGACCGTTTGAAATCCATTGGTATTGAAGATCCGGATCTGGTTGACCTGAACCACACCATGAAGCAGCTTGAACGCTTCTGGGCCAGCCAGACTTCATTCACCGGACTGGCCAGCCTGAATGACGAGGACTTCTAAAATACTTTGATTGGTATAGGCAATGGACCCTTTAAAAGGTCGTGAAATCATTATCGAATATCATGCTATCGGAACCGCCGTGAAAGTCACGGCGGTTGACGTTTTGACTATGACCGAAGTCAGCATGCAGGGCCCGGCCAGCGCCGGGAAAATGGTTTTGCAGGAGCAAGCCAGCAAGAAACTGGCTTTTGTCCTGCGTAAAAACGGGCATATAAGCTGATATTTTCATATAAATAATGGCGTGTGCCGGATAAGTCGCCTTATCAGGGAAAAAACCATTGCGTTTCCGGGGTGTGGCAGACTATATCCATGACATGACAATTACCGTTGCTATTGCATCTGATCATGCCGGGTTCCGGCTTAAAACTTTCCTGAAAGCAAATTTCAAGGATGTCGCGGTGGAATGGGTCGATTTAGGCACGGATTCCGAAGACTCGGTCGACTATCCTGATTTCGGCGTAAAGATCGCCGATGTGATTGCCAAAAAACAGGCGGCCTTCGGCGTGGTCATTTGTGGATCGGGAGTCGGGATTTCCATTGCCGTCAACCGCAATCCGGCGGTGCGCTGTGCTCTGTGCCAGGATGAAACCACTGCCCGTCTGTCACGTGAACATAATGACGCGAATGTGATTGCGATGGGTGCACGCCTGATTGGTGAGGAAGTCGCGCTGGCCGCGCTGAAAGCATTTTTGACGACCCCGTTCAGTAACGGCGAACGCCATGTCCGAAGGGTCCAGAAATTATCAATGTGTTAGCCCCAAAGCCAAAGGAGAAAAAATCATGTCCAACGCCACCGCCCAGAAGAAAGATACCCCGATGACCGAAGCCGATTTTTTCCATACCTCCCTTGCGCAGTCCGACCCGGAAATGTTTGCCGCCATTGGCAAGGAATTCAAACGCCAGCAGGATCAGATCGAACTGATTGCGTCAGAAAACATTGTGTCCAAGGCGGTGCTGCAGGCGCAGGGTTCGGTACTTACCAACAAATACGCCGAAGGTTACCCAGGCAAACGTTATTATCAGGGTTGCGAATTCGTTGACGTCACCGAGCAAATTGCGATTGACCGTCTTTGTAAATTATTCGATTGCCAGTTCGCGAATGTTCAGCCGCATTCCGGCGCGAGCGCCAATATCGCCGTGTATATGGCGCTTCTGCAGCCGGGTGATACATTCCTTGGGATGGATCTGGGCCATGGCGGGCATTTGACCCATGGTTGCCCGGTCAATTTCTCGGGCAAATGGTTCAATGCCGTGACCTATGGCATTGATGAAAACGGTATCATTGATTATGCGCAGATGGAAAGACTGGCGCTGGAACATAAGCCAAAAATGATTATTGCCGGGGCATCCGCTTATGTGCGCCAGATTGATTTCAAACGCATGCGCGACATCGCCGATAAGGTGGGGGCGTATCTGTTCTCGGACGTTGCGCATTATGCCGGTTTGATTGTCGGCGGCGTGTACCAAAGCCCGTTCCCGCATTCGCATATTGTCACCACAACGACGCATAAAACTCTGCGCGGTCCGCGTGGTGGCGCCATCATGACCAATGACGAGGCACTGGCCAAGAAAATCAACTCGGCCGTGTTTCCTGGACTGCAGGGCGGGCCGCTGGAACATGTGATCGCCGCAAAGGCCGTGGCCTTTGGCGAGGCATTGCGCCCTGAGTTCAAGGATTATGCCAAGGCTGTTGTCGACAATGCGCGCACACTGGCGGCTACGCTGAAGGCTGGCGGGCTGGATATAGTGTCCGGCGGCACCGATTGCCACATGATGCTGGTCGATTTGCGTCCGAAAGGCCTGACGGGTAAAGCGGTTGATCTGGCGCTCGAACATGCCGGTATCACCTGTAACAAAAACGCCGTACCGAATGACCCGGAAAAACCGATGGTGACATCCGGCATTCGTCTGGGCACGCCAGCTGGAACCACGCGTGGATTTGGCGCCGCCGAATGGAAATATATTGGTGAACTTATTCTTGAAGTTGTCGATGGGTTAGCGGCCAATGGGCCGGAGAATAACGGCGCTGTCGAGGCAGCTGTCCGGGCAAAAGTAAAAGCGCTGTGTGATAAGTTTCCAATCTATCCGGAAGGGATTGCGGTTTAATGCATTGCCCGTTCTGCAGCTTTGAAGAAACGCAAGTGAAGGATTCCCGTCCCAGCGAGGACGGGACGTCCATTCGCCGCCGTCGTGCCTGCCCAGAATGCGGTGCGCGCTTCACGACGTTTGAACGGGTGCAGCTGCGCGAACTCACGGTTATTAAATCCGGCGAGAAACGTCAGTCCTTCGAGCGGGAAAAGGTAACGCGGTCGATGCAGATCGCGTTGCGTAAACGCCCGGTGACGCATGAGCATATCGAACGGGCGGTGAATGGTATTGTCCGTCAATTGGAAGTTTCGGGTGAAACCGAGATTACGTCGCGCCAGATTGGCGAACTGGTGATGCAGGCGCTCGTGGAGCTGGATATCATTGGCTACATCCGTTACGCGTCCGTCTATAAGGATTTCTCGACGCCCGATGACTTCCGCAAATTCGTCAAGGAATTGAACGAGCTGCCCTTGAAACGCGAAAGTGCGGAATAATTATACCGCCAGTTTCATCATCACATCCACCGCGTTGACGGCGGCTTCGGCGTAGCCGGTGAGGCGGGATGGTATCTGGCTTGGCAGGATTTCCGGGCCGAGAATACCAACACCGACCGGCTTGTTGGTGGCGACTTGCTGGTCAATCACCGATTGGATGACTGTGTGACCCATCACCATACCGTGTTTGGTTTCGCCACGTTCGATAATGCCAAGGACAACGGCCCCGTCGATATCGGTACGGGCGAGGGCACGGTGCAGGGCCAAGGGGACTTCCATGCTGCCGGGAACTGAGATCACTTTATCAACGGTTAAACCGAGCGCGGCCGCTTTCTTTTGCGCGGCATCGAGCATGACAGGCATTTCCTTGGCATGGAATGTTCCCTGAATGATAATAATTTTTTTCATTTAAGCGGCCTTTCCCAAAATGCGCGCCACGTAACGCGCCAGCATATCGATTTCCAAATTCAGTTTATCGCCGGGTTTTTTCTGCCCGAGCGTTGTCACTATCCAAGTATGCGGGATGATATTGACGCCGAAGACATCATCGTCGACTTCGTTCACGGTCAGCGAAATACCATCAAGCGCGACCGAGCCTTTGGGGGCGATAAAATGCTTAAGCTCCAGCGGCACACGTATTTTCAGGCGGTGGCTGTCGCCTTCCGGCGTAACACTGACCAACGTCGCCAGCGCATCCACATGGCCGGAGACAAGATGGCCGCCGAGTTCGTCACCAAACTTCAAAGACGATTCCAGATTGATTTTTGTGCCGACCTGCCAATCGCGGAGCGAAGTTTTGGACAGGCTTTCTTCGGATACGTCGACCGTAAAGCTGCTTTGTGTTTTCTCGACGACCGTCAGGCAGCAGCCGGAGCAGGCGATTGACGCGCCCATGGGCACGGCACTCATATCCCATGGCGTATCGATCACAAAACGTTTGTCGCCGCGGGTTGCGTCAACCTGGGTAATGGTGCCCTGAGCGGTAATAATTCCAGTAAACATATATCAAACTCCTTTATTCTGGCGATAGGTAATCAAGTCGGCGATGGTACCGATTTTCATGCCGTGTTTTTGGGCGTAGGGGATGAGGTCGGGCAGGCGGGCCATTGTGCCGTCATCATTCATGATTTCGCAGATAACCCCGGCGGGCGTCAGTCCGGCGAGGTGGGCAATATCGACGGCAGCTTCGGTATGGCCTGCACGTTCAAGAACACCGTCAGCACGGGCACGCAAAGGAAAAACATGACCGGGAGATACAATATCGGCGGGGCTTGCATTCGGGGCTATTGCCGTACGAATAGTATGGGCACGATCCGCAGCGGAAATTCCGGTGGTCACGCCATCACGGGCTTCAATCGATAGGGTGAACGCCGTCTGCAAACGGGCTTGTTCACCCATCAAAGGCAATTCTAACTGGTCGATAAGTTCAGGCGCCATAGCCAAACAGATAAGGCCACGGCCTTCACGCGCCATAAAGGCGATATGCGCCGGGGTGATATGTGAGGCGGGAATAATCAAGTCGCCTTCGTTCTCGCGGTCTTCATCATCAACCAGAATGAACATACGTCCGGCGCGGGCTTCGGCAATAATATCTTCCGCGCTGGCCAGATATTTATCGGACCAGTGGTCATTCGCAATTATATGTGTGGCAGCTAATGTCATGTTTGCCCTTATAAGTTTTACCAAAACAGGGCAAACACAAACCGCACCGCAGGAAAAGCGGCGCAGCAAGCATTCTCTTTCATCCAGACTATACTGTCGGCCCTGGAGTTTCACCAGATCATGCCTTGTTCCTAGGAAGTCGGCTCGCGGGCTATACCGCCGGTGGGGAATTGCGCCCCGCCCTGAGAATGGAGCCAATTTAGGTGCTTGGTGCAAGAAATTCAAGACAAACCTGAAAAAACCCGGTAAAGGGGTGGGATTATGACCCGTTTAGCCGATATAGATTTCCCCAAAGATACCCTGGCAACCCCTCCATGCCCATATTTTGAAGAATGCGGGTCATGTCAGCTACAGCATATAAATGAATCTGCCTATCGTGCGTGGAAAGTGGCGCAGATCGATAAATTATTGGCGGAAAATGGGCTGGCCCCGGCCGAGTTATTGTCACCTGTTTTTATCGCGGCCGGGAAACGCCGCCGCGTTACAGTGACGGCATTTTGGGAAGAGGGCAGTCTGCGTGTTGGATTCAATAAATTTCATGCGCATGATCTGGTGTCTATCAATAATTGCCTTTTGCTGACACCTGCTCTTCAGAATGTACTGGTGAAATTGCCGAA
>CAMLMM010000094.1 GCA_946481105.1 uncultured Alphaproteobacteria bacterium | reverse complement strand
CTGAATCTGCCTGTGTTCAATACCGTGCGCGAAGCCAAGGCTGAAACCGGGTGCAATGCTTCGGTGATTTATGTGCCGCCCCCATTTGCGGCCGACGCAATTCTTGAGGCGATTGATGCGGAAATTGAACTGGCGGTATGTATTACTGAGGGCATTCCCGTTCTGGATATGGTGAAGGTGAAGCGTGCCCTGAGCGGTTCTAAAACCCGTCTTATTGGCCCGAACTGCCCCGGCATCATTACCCCCGGTGAATGTAAGATCGGCATTATGCCTGGTCACATTCACAAGCGCGGTAAGGTTGGTATCGTCTCCCGTTCCGGCACGTTGACTTATGAAGCTGTGCACCAGACAACGGCGGCTGGCCTTGGTCAGTCCACCTGTATCGGTATTGGTGGTGATCCGGTTAACGGCACCAACTTTATCGATGCGCTCGATATGTTCCTTAATGACGATGAAACCGAAGCGATCATCATGATCGGTGAAATTGGTGGTTCTGCCGAAGTTGATGGCGTCAATTTCTACAAGGCGCATAAAAACAAAAAACCGATTGCCGGTTTCATTGCTGGTGCGACCGCGCCAAAAGGGAAACGCATGGGCCATGCCGGGGCGATTATCTCGGGCGGAAATGACACTGCCGAAGTGAAAATCGCCGCCATGAAAGAAGCTGGCTTCGTGGTTGCTGAGACGCCAGCCCATTTGGGCGAAGCGATGCTGAAGGCAATCGCGGCTTAAGTGTTTTAGGCATTAATCTCTAAAAAAGCAGGGCTAAAACCCTGCTTTTTAATTACTTGATATATTTACATAAGTATTATATGATTTTGCCATGATTGAGCACACTCAGGAACAGCTTATTGAGGCTCTAAAAGATCGATTTGAAAGAATGGATCACGATCAGGTATTGGATGGGAGTGCTGTAAGTATTTCACCTCAGATGTTTGAGGCGAGATTGGCAACTATACGGTTGGCAATAGCGGGGCATGCACTCGATACTCTTGAGACTGCACTTGACCAGATTTCTATCTGCTTCGAAGTTTCAAAAATGATGTTTTTTTATGCAGATGCTATTGTTCAGAATCCTGAATTCTGGGAAGAAGAAAAATGGGTGAACAGGACGCTGGCATCAAATAATTTTAAAATGGCTAAAGAGGACATGGAGTTTGCAGGAAACACTATAAATCAGGAAGTGCTTCGGTTACAGGCCGCACAACAACCCGTTCAAGAAGAGGTCTTGGTGACGTTGGATGCGGTCAATCGTTATCAGCAATTGGTGGGGCGCTTTCATGAGGCGGCAAGTGTTCTAACGGAATTGGACGGACGTCAGAAGTCAGGGGTTCCTTTGTATGATGCCGATCAAAAGCCGGATCTGAGGGATATGAGTGCTGAAGCGGTACTTAAAAGAATGCATTTGAGTTCTTTTCAAAACGCGGGAACAGCTATTCGCCAGAATGTGGAAGCGGCGTCAAGCTGTATGGAGGCTTTTGATTTGCTTAAGTCTCAAGGGAATTCACAATCTTCTAATCTGGAAGCTCATATCGCATTGATTCTAAACCGGTTTGAGGCTTTGAAAGATGCCCGTGACAATCGTTATGGATACACTCAGCTTCGATTTGAATAATATAAACACTCTTTCGTGAATTGGTATTTTCAGATAATCTAATGCTATGAGCATGCTATCCCAATTATCACCTGATATTCAGAATCTTGTTGTCAGCCTGCCGTTTCGGGTTGGCTATTTTATTTCCGCCAGTGATAAGACAGGTGGGGGCGCCGCCGCTGCTGCTGAGCAACAGGCGCTGCAGAATATCGTCACTTTCTATGTCGAGGATGCGGTGAAATCCCAGTTCGCGCATGAAGTGATGACCGAGATGGCCAACCGCAAAGGCAAATGGGATGGCTGGAAACAGAATATTGAGACGACGCCGGATGATTGCGGGAAATTAACGACCGCGCTGGTTGGCGTTATTGATGCTAAAGAAATTATCGCCTTTAAACAGAATTTGCTGGAAATTGCCGTTGTCGTGGCGCAGGCTTATCGCGAGATCAATGAAAATTCATCCGCCATGGAAAAATTACGTCAGGTGGTTCACCGGATGATTTCACATTTGCGCACCCTGGTGAGTGGTGAAGCAGTACAGGAAAGCGCAATGGCGAATATCTCTCCCCTGGAACGGGCCGCCATCAAAAAACTGGCCAACCAACTCAATATCGATTTCAATTTTTAAAAGGACACAACATGTCTGAACTGCAACGATTTCTTCCCGCCGATCAGGATTTACTGGTGGGGGTTATGTACCGTACCGGCGTATGGATGAGCCATATTGACGATACGGATGAAACGGATAAATCCGAAGATAAAGAACGCGCCAAGATGTTGTCCGTTCTAAAATCTATTTCCACCTCGGCAAAAGCGGGTGAGCTGGTGGCTGAAATAGCCGAAGAAGCGATACGCCAGCAGCCTAACTGGCCGCGCTGGAGCGCAACGGCTGACGCGGTCTTGTCAGATGTGCCCAAAGTCAAGGCGCTGATGCGCGGGCAGGGGACGCGGGATGAATATGTGGCTTTTGGCAAAGCATTGATGATGATTGCCACCTCGGTGGCGCGGGCGTACCGCGAAGAAAACGATTCCGATCATGAGGAAGAGGGCGGTTATTTTGGCTGGCTGTCTGACAAAGCCAGCGAACTGACGATGGCACTGACTGATCGCGAAACGCATCGTGATCTGAATATATCGCCAGCGGAAGATACGGCGCTGAATGATTTGCTGGCCGCGTTAAAATCCTAAGCGACGAGGTCCTGATGTTCGCTATGGCGGCGAAGCCATGATGATGCGTAAGAGCATACTGGGACGATTTTATAACCACTGGCACGGGCAATATTCATGATGCCCTCCATGAGTTTTCCAGCCGCTCCAGTTCCACGTAGAATTTCTGGAGCAAAGACGTAGTTGATAAAATAGGTTTTATCTTCCTGCCGATAATCCGCATAGGCGCGGGTGCCGTTCATATCCAACTCAAAGCGCTGAGCCTGCAGATTGTTTTTGACCTGATCCATATAACTAATCTAGGCCAAACAAAGCAAAAATTCGAGTGGATAACGCTATAATCAGCGCAAAGCAGCAAAAAATCCCCTAAAAATCCTTTTCTGGGCGAGTGGGCGTGATAATATCCCCTTACCATTTTAACAATAATTTCTGACAGGATTTGTTATGTCATCATCTGCTGCGCTTGCGTCCATTCTTACTGGTTTTAACGCTGAATATATCGCCAATCTATATAGCGAATATCTGAAGAATCCGGCGGGCGTAGATGCAAGTTGGCGTAATTTTTTCACGGATCTGCGTGATGATGAAGCGGCCTTGCTGAAAGAAATTACCGGGGCCAGCTGGGCATCCAAGGAATTCAAAAAACCGAATGCGCCATTTGGAATCACCACCGCCGATGAGGCGATGAAGGGCGGTTCCAAGCCGGCCAATAAAGCGGCGCCTGCCGCCGCTGTCCCTGCTCACGCAGCTGCGCCATCCACGCAGGCACTCAAGGACACGATTGGCGCATTGATGTTGATCCGCGCTTACCGCACGCTGGGACATTTTGGCGCGACGCTTGATCCGCTGGGTATTAAACAACCACTTGGTCATCCGGATTTGAATCCGGCCGCCTATGGTTTTGAAGATGCTGATATGAGCCGCACCGTTTATCTGGGCGGTATCATGGGCATGGAAAGCGCAACGATAGGCCAGTTGGTCAATGCCTTGCGCGCAACCTATTCCAACCGTATTGGGATTGAGTACCAGCAGATCCTCAACGCCGAGGAAAAGTCCTGGCTCGAAAGCCGTATTGAGCCAAATTTTGCGCGTGGTGCGTTTACGGCAGAGGAAAAGAAACAGTTTTATAAAGAGCTGGTTGCCGCGCAGGGGCTGGAAGATTTTCTGCATACCAAATATGTCGGGACCAAGCGTTTCGGTCTAGATGGCGGCGAGGCTTATGTCCCATGTCTGGAAGAAATCGTGCGTCGTGGCGTGCAGCTCGGTGTGCGTGAAGTCGGTATCGGGATGGCGCACCGCGGTCGTTTGAATACCCTGACCAATGTCATGGGCAAGCCCTATACGAAACTTTTTGCCGAATTTAATGGTGTGCCGTCCAACCCGGATGGTACTCCCGGCTCCGGTGATGTGAAATATCATATGGGCTATTCCCATGACCGCGAGATTGCCGGGCAGACTGTGCATATGTCGCTGTCACCGAACCCATCGCACCTGGAAGTCGTCAACCCGGTTATCACCGGCAAGGTGCGTGCCAAGCAAAACCTGCGTGGTGATGCGGCCCGCAAGCAAGTCCTGACAATGCTTATTCATGGGGACGCCGCGTTTGCCGGGCAGGGGCTGGTGATGGAAACGCTGATGCTGTCTGAACTGAAAGGATACACGGTTGGCGGCACGGTGCATATCATCATCAACAACCAGATTGGTTTCACGACGACGCCTGATTGCTCACGCTCCGGCCCGTATTCAAGCGACCTATCCAAGATGCTGGCATGTCCGATATTCCACGTGAACGGTGACGATGTGGAGGCGGTCGCCTATGTGGCGCGTCTGGCGATTGAATACCGCCAGCAATTCGGCCGTGACGTCGTCATTGACCTTATCTGTTACCGTCGCAACGGGCACAACGAAGGCGACGAGCCGATGTTTACCCAGCCGCTAATGTACAAAAAAATTAAAGAACATGAATCAACACGGGCTATTTATGGTCGTCAGTTGGTTGCCGAAGGCGTGATGACCGAAACAGAAGTAAAGGCGACCGTCGATGAATTCATGAAGCGCATGGAAGATTCATTTGAATCAACCAAGAGCTATAAACCGAACAAGGCCGACTGGCTGGAAGGCAACTGGTCGGGTCTGAAACCTGCTTATGGTGATGAACGCCGTGGCGAGACAGCCATCGACAGCGACAGTTTTTATATGCTGGGCGACCGCATGACCACTTTGCCGGAAGGGTTTAACCTGAACAGCAAGATCGCGCGTCAGTTTGAAGCAAAACGCGAGATGTTCTCGAAGGGCGAGGGCTTTGACTGGGCCACCGGGGAAGCTTTGGCCTTTGGCAGTTTATTGCTGGAAGGCTATCCGGTGCGTCTGTCTGGTCAGGATTGTGAACGCGGTACATTCTCGCACCGCCATGCCGTGGTGAATGACCAGATGACGGAAACAAAATATGCCCCACTCAATAATATCAAGCCGGGGCAGGCGCAGCTGGAAGTGCTGAACTCGCCACTCTCGGAAGCCGCCGTACTGGGCTTTGAATATGGCTACAGCTGGGCTGACCCGAATGCGCTCGTCCTGTGGGAAGGGCAGTTCGGTGATTTCGTTAATGGCGCGCAGGTCATCATCGACCAGTATATCGCGTCGGCTGAGTCCAAATGGCTGCGCATGTCAGGCCTGGTGATGCTGCTGCCGCATGGATTTGAAGGACAGGGGCCGGAGCATTCCTCAGCCCGACTTGAACGCTTCCTGCAACTCAGCGCCGAGGACAACTGGCAGGTCTGTAACTTCACGACCCCGGCCAGTTATTTCCACGCGCTGCGCCGTCAGATGAAACGCGACTTCCGCAAGCCGCTGATCGTCATGACACCGAAATCGTTGCTGCGCCATAAGCTCGCGGTATCCAAAGCCGAAGATTTTATGGGAGATACAACATTCCATCGCGTATTGTGGGATGGTGCGCGTGACCGCCTCAAGGCCAAAGATATCAAGCGCGTCATTATCTGCTCCGGCAAGGTGTATTATGACCTGTATGAAGAGCGCGAAAAACGCGGCCTTACCAATGTCATGATCCTGCGTCTGGAACAGCTCTATCCGTTCCCGGCCAAGGCACTGATGGAAGAGTTGTCGCTTTATCCGAACGCCGATATCGTCTGGTGCCAGGAAGAACCCAAGAACCAGGGTGCGTGGTCATTTGTGAACAGCGAGATCGAAGACATGTTGATCGCTGCGAAACACAAAGTCACCCGCGCGAAATTCGTGGGCCGTCCGGCGGCGTCCGCTCCGGCAACGGGTTACTTGAAACGCCATACGGAAGAGCAGGCGAAGCTGGTTAATGAAGCCCTCACGATTTAATAAGAAAACCGCCCGAAAGGGCGGTTTT
>CAMLMM010000093.1 GCA_946481105.1 uncultured Alphaproteobacteria bacterium | reverse complement strand
ACGGACGAATTTCCACGTGCTGGAACAACCACGGAAACTCTGGGTGGGTTGCGTCCGGCGTTTAAATCCGATGGTACGGTCACCGCGGGGAATGCATCGGGCATTAATGATGGTGCGGCGGCACTCGTATTAATGAGCGCGGATGAAGCGAAGAAGCGTGGGCTAACTCCGCTGGCCACTATTAAATCGTGGGCGACAGCGGGCGTTGACCCGGCCATCATGGGAACAGGGCCGATTCCGGCATCCAGGAAAGCTTTGGAAAAAGCAGGCTGGACTGTCGCTGACCTTGACCTGATTGAATCGAATGAAGCCTTTGCCGCGCAGGCTTGTGCTGTCCTCAAGGATATGGGCTTTGATAAAGCCAAGGTGAATGTGAATGGCGGCGCGATTGCGCTCGGTCATCCCATCGGTGCTTCGGGTGCGCGCATCCTCACGACCTTGCTGCATGAAATGAAACGCCGCGATGCCAAAAAAGGTCTTGCCACGCTGTGTATCGGTGGTGGGATGGGCATTGCCATGTGCGTTGAAAGATAAGCAATTTTTGTCTTTTGGTCTGCAAACGCTGCTTTTCTCCGCTTCCGTTTCTCACGTACCCAAATGTACGCTGCGATACGGTTCTCAAAAAGCAGACGTTTTCGCCACAAAATACTTCAATTGCGTAGTGAAGATAAAAAATATGTAAGGAGTTAAAATAGGAATGACTAAAGTAGCAGTTGTTACGGGCGGTACACGTGGTATCGGGTTGTCGATTACCAAGGCATTGAAAGCGGAAGGCTATGACGTGGCCGCGATTTATCATGGCAATGAGGAAGCCGCGCAGAAATGCGCCGATGAAACCGGGGCCAAAGTGTTCAAGGCCGATGTGGCTGATTTCAACGCGTGTCATGATGTGATTGCGCAGATTGAAAAAGAACTGGGGCCGATCACAGTGCTCGTCAATAATGCGGGCATCACCAAAGATGGTATGCTGCATAAAATGGCCGAAGATAACTGGCATGCCGTGATTGAGACCAATCTGACATCCTGTTTCAACATGTGCCGCGCCGTGATTGCCGGGATGCGCGAACGCCAGTTCGGGCGCATCGTCAATATCAGTTCGATTAACGGGCAGAAGGGGCAGCTGGGGCAATGCAATTATTCCGCCGCGAAAGCGGGGATGCTCGGCTTTACCCGTGCCCTGGCGCTGGAGAGTGCAGCCAAGGGAATTACCGTGAACGCGATTTGCCCTGGTTATATCGCGACCGATATGACCCAGGCCATGCCGCAGGAAGTTTTGGACAGCATTATCCGTCAAATTCCAGCCGCGCGTATGGGCAAACCAGAGGAAATTGCCGATCTGGTGGTATTTTTGGCGTCCGAAAAGGCCGCGTTCATTACCGGTTCGACCTTGTCAGCCAACGGTGGACAATATATGGCGGCGTAAGCCCATCTTTTGACTTTTCATGTTGCCGGGCCATATCTATAAGTTAGGTATGGCCCCAATTTTTAGCTGAAGAGAAATATTATGGCACATTCGCATCTGACCCGTTTTTCTGACTCTACTCCCCCGAATGAGGAGGGGCCGGACCTGAAACTTGTCGAAGGATTTGATGAGCCACGTACGCCACGCAAAATTCCAAAATTCGTCAAGCTTCTGGCGGGCACGGCTATTGGGCTGGTTGTAGTTGCCGGGGTAGCAGGGTTTGCCGCGACCCAATTTATCGATCAGGCCAAATACAAAAAGCTGGCTGTCGATGCCGCGCTGGAGAAAACCGGGTACACCATCGACTGGAAAGGTGATATCGGCCTGTCGCTTCTGCCGATGCCGCATGTCACCGTGAATGATTTGCAGGTCAGTAATGGCGCGCAGCAAGTGCTGACGGTTAAATCGGCTTCAGTCGATGTCGCGTTGCTGCCGCTGTTGTCCAAGCAGGTTGATATCCGCAAAGTATCCATCGACGAACCTGTTGTGACATTGGTCACGAGCAAGAATGGTCAGGCCACCTGGATGACCGATAAGCTGCAGAGTGAAGATTCAAGTGCAACAGCTTCGGGAGCATCAGGCGAAACTTCCGCTGAGCAGCCGATGAATATCATGGTGAAGAATATTGATGTGTCGGGCGGGACATTGGTTTGGGATGACCTGTCGTCCGGGTCGAAGCAAACCATTGAGAAACTTGATCTGCATGCGGATGCTGACAGTTTGCAGGGCCCGTTTGATATTGATTCAAGTTTTGACTGGTCAGGCCACAGCTTCAACGTAAAAGCCACATCCGGTCAGACGGATGGCAAGGGGCATCAGGTGCCATTGACGGCATCCATCAAGGATAGCAAGAGTGATCTGGAGGCCGATTTTTCCGGCAGCCTGGATACGACAGATGGCGTTAAAGCCAATGGCGATGTGAATGTGCAGATTGGCGATCTGGCCGATACAATAAAAAGCTTCACAGGTTCGGCCCCTGAATTACCGAAAGGTCTTGATGGTAAACTGAATCTGGCGGGTAAGCTTGTCTATACGCCGGAACGCACCGCGCTGGACAATATGATGCTGCAACTCGGCGCGCTGGAATATTCCGGTGGTTTCGCCATTGAAAATAAAGGTGGTAATGCCGCGCCTGTTTTGTCCTTTGCCTTAAAACCGGAAGGAAACGGCGCAGATAGGGGCGACCAGTTAATCAGTACGCTTGCCGGCCTTACCGTGAGTGGCAAAGGAAGCGTCAATGGCAATAAAATCAATATTGAGCAAGCCAATCTGAAGGCGCAGGGGAATGATGTCGACCTGAAGGGGAGTGTGACCACCGGTGGCGCTGTACCGGTTCTGGATATGAATATATCAGCACGGCGTCTTGATCTGGATGGGCTGCAGAAAAATCTGGGCACGGCAGCGACCGGGGGTGAAGGGAAATCTTCACCAGCGAAATCGGAATCATCCGGCGTGGACGGCTTTTCCCTGCCATTTACCGGGCATGTTGTGGCGTCAATCGGGCAATTGATTACGGGTGGAAAAACATATTCTAATATCAATGCGGATGTGCGTGCCGATAAAAATACACTGACCATTGCATCATTGAAAGCCGGATTGCCTGCCGATACGTCCGTGAGCGTGAAAGGCAAAATAGGCAATACGCAAGATCTGTCAGGTATGGACGTGGCTGTGTCGGGGAATACAGGCGATGTGAAAAAACTCGCACAGGCTTATATGGCCACCCCACCGGAAATTCCAGCGGAAATAAATGCGTTATCAATGAACGGGCATTTTACAGGGAGCCTCAAACAACTGGGGTTCAATACCACGGCGGATATTAAGGGTCTGGCAGTAACAGGGGAAGGACAGGTCAAGGATGTCATGAGCGCCCCTGTCATCAACAGTCTGAATTTTAATGTGAAGCATGCAAGTTTCTCTGACGCTGTCCGGCTTGTCTCTCCTGATTTTGACCGGGGACATGCTATCAGCGGCCCATTGAACCTGTCAGGACAAGTGCAATGGGATAAGGATGTATATCAATTATCAGGGTTAAAAGGCGCACTCGGAACGACCACATTGGATGGTGATGTTTCTGTTGATATGGCCACGAAACCCCGCATAACCGGTAACCTGACATTCGGTGATGTGGTGCTGCCTAAATCAGCGGCAGCCAAAGCCCGCACGCAGGTAGCGGCATCCGGCGGCACACCATCGTCGCAAGGCCGCTGGTCGCGTGATGCGATAGATACGTCCCCGCTGCGCGACTTCGATGCTGATGTAAAAATTTCGGCCAGGAGTATTACCCAGAATTTATGGGTTCTGACGAATGTCAGACTGGATGCGCGTCTGAAAGAGGGCACGCTGAAAATTAATGACCTGAGCGCCAAGATGTTTGGCGGCCAGGCGTCCATTCAAGGTACGGTGGCGGCAGGCGCGGGGCAGAATGATCCGCTGAGCGTCAATGCAGATATTTCTGCGTCGGATGTGAATGCGCAGTCGGTTGTCAGCGCCGTTATGGTTGTCCCGTCGGATACCGTAAAGGGTACTCTCACGAAGATGGATGTAACCCTGAATGCGGCGGGGGCGTCGCAATCGGCGCTGGTGCAGACTCTGGCTGGCAAAGGCTCGTTATCCGGTAAAAACATAATTGTGAAAGGCGTTGATGCAGCCCAATTAGGCATGGCGGCCAAAGGCAGTTATAAACCTCTGGAGCGCGCCGGAACGCTGTTTGATTCATTTGGTAATGGACAGACGGAATTTACCGATTTTGATGCGGCGTTTGTTATTGAGAACGGAATTGCCAATTTCTCGAAAATCTATTTTGACGGGCCAAAGGCAGCGCTGAGCAGTACGGGTGATATTAATCTGCCGCAATGGACGATCAACCTAAAAAATACCATGACCATCAAGGATACGGATATTCCGCCGTTTGATTTCACCGTCAAAGGCCCGCTGGATAATCCGACCAAGGCGGGCGGCAATGTCATTGATAATTACCTGCGCGGCAAGTTGGAGAAAAAGGTCAATAAGCTGATCGGGAATGAGCTGAACAAGCTGCTTGGGGTTGAACCGACGAAAGAAGCAGTTCCGCCAGCGACAACGGATGAAGGGGCTGCTGCCGGTGATGCTGTGGCTCCGGCAACGCCAGAGGCAGCGCCAGCTAACTCCAAAGAACAAAAGGCACAGGAAGCCGTTAAGGCTTTACAGGGATTGTTCGGACGTTAAATTCCCGATTGAAGATAATGCAGAACATATAAACGCAGCGCGCTCGACAAATTCGTCTGGCGCGCTGTGTCTATGTTCTCGATTAATTGGGACAGCGAAATTTTCTGTGCTGCCGCCGCTTGATTGAGGATATCCCAGAAGGGCTGCTCCAGAGAAACAGAGGTCGCATGTCCGGCAATATTGACGGAACGTTTGACGACAGGAGCGGAGAGGTCAACCACCTCTTAATCCTTTGGATGGACCATATCTTCCGGCTTGATCCATTCCTTGAACTGCTCGGCGGTCAACAGACCGAGGGCAATACCGGCTTCCTGAAGCGAGGTGCCTTCGTGATGCGCTTTTTTCGCGATCTTGGCGGCGTTATCATATCCGATATGCGGGTTGAGGGCGGTCACGAGCATCAGGCTTTCATGCAGCAGTTTATTGATACGGCGCTCATCGGCTTCGATACCGGCAACGCAGTTATCAGTCAGCGAACGGCAGGAATCGGCCAGCAGGCGAATGGATTGCAGCACGTTGAAAATAATGACCGGCTTGAATACGTTCAATTCAAAATGGCCGTTGCTGCCCGCAATCGTGACCGATACATGGTTGCCCATCACCTGCGCGCACACCATTGTCATGGCCTCGCACTGGGTCGGGTTCACCTTGCCCGGCATGATGGATGAGCCAGGCTCATTTTCCGGCAGAATAATTTCGCCGATGCCGCAGCGTGGGCCGGAACCCAGCAGGCGGATATCATTCGCAATTTTCATGAGCGAGGTAGCAAGGGTATTCAACACGCCGGACAATTCCACCATCGCATCATGCGCGGCCAGTGCCTCAAACTTATTTTCGGCGGTCACGAAAGGCAGCGCGGTGATTTTAGCCACATTTGCTGCAAATTTTTCGGCAAAACCTTTTTTGGAGTTAATGCCGGTACCAACCGCCGTACCGCCTTGCGCCAGCTGCATCAGGCGGGGATACGTAGCCTTGACGCGATCAATGCCGAATTCAATTTGCTTGGCGTAGCCGGAAAATTCCTGCCCAAGCGTCAGCGGCGTGGCGTCCATCAGGTGGGTGCGGCCGATTTTGACGATATGATCGAATTCCTTGGCTTTTTTATCCAGCGCGGCGTGCAGGTATTCCAGCGCAGGGACAAGTTCATGGTACACCTGTTCGCCTGCAGCAATATGCATGGCAGTCGGGAAGGTATCGTTGGACGACTGACCCATATTCACATGGTCATTCGGATGAACGGGTTTTTTACTGCCCATTGTCCCGCCCAGCATCTCAATAGCGCGGTTGGAAATGACTTCGTTGGCGTTCATGTTGGTTTGGGTGCCGGAACCGGTCTGCCATACAACCAGCGGGAATTCGGTGGACATGGAACCGTCCATAACTTCTTCAGCGGCGCTGATGATAGCCTGGCCGAGTTTGGCATCCAGAACGCCAAGTTCAATATTGGTTTGGGCGGCCGCGCGTTTGATAATGCCGAGGGCACGGACGAGAGGGGCGGGCATGCGCTCACCGCCGATTTTGAAATTGCCCAATGAGCGCTGGGTCTGGGCTCCCCAATACTGATTGGCCGGGACGTCGATTTCACCGAATGAGTCGGTTTCAACGCGGATGGCGGCTTGGGTGTCTTTTGTCTGGGCTTGAGCGGTCATAATCTAATA
>CAMLMM010000092.1 GCA_946481105.1 uncultured Alphaproteobacteria bacterium | reverse complement strand
TCGATGGCGACCGTATGCGGTACATCCCTGTCATTAATGGATGCGGGTGTTCCGCTGACCAAGCCAGTGGCCGGTATCGCGATGGGTCTGATTAAAGAAGGCAAAGATTTTGCCGTTCTGTCTGACATCCTCGGTGACGAAGATCACCTGGGCGATATGGACTTCAAAGTGGCCGGTACCGCCGATGGTATTACCGCGCTGCAAATGGACATCAAGATCACCTCAATCACCGAGGAAATCATGAAGATTGCTCTGGGCCAAGCCCAACAAGGCCGTCTGCATATCCTCGGCGAAATGGCGAAAGCGCTGACCCAGTCACGTGGCGAAATCAGCCAGTTTGCTCCGCAAATGGCCGTGATCAACATCCCGACCGACAAAATCCGCGAAGTCATCGGCACCGGCGGTAAAGTGATCCGTGAGATCATCGAAAAAACCGGCACCAAAATTGATATCGAAGACGACGGCACGATTAAAATCGCCGCTGTTGACGGAGCCGCGATTGACGCCGCTATCGAAATCATCCGTGGCATCACTGATGAGCCTGAAGTGAACAAAATCTATAACGGCAAAGTCGTGAAGATTATGGACTTCGGTGCATTCGTGAACTTCATGGGCGGTCGTGACGGTCTGGTTCATATCTCCGAACTCGCCGACCACCGCGTGGCAAAAACTACCGATATCGTGTCCGAAGGACAGGAAGTGAAAGTCATGGTCACTGGATTTGACGAGCGCGGCAAAATCAAATTGTCGATGAAACGCGTTGACCAGGCCACCGGCGAGGCGATTGCGCCGAAACCAAGAGAGCCGAAAGAAGGCGAACGCGAAAGCGCCTAGTGAATACAAAAAGCCCTCCGGATTGGAGGGCTTTTTTGTTACACATATTTTTTTACAAAAACTATTCCTCGTCGAACCACAAATCGCAGGCATAATTCCAGGTTAGTTCTTCACCCATCTTGATATCGCGGAAGGCTTTTACGGTCATCGTGTACTCACCCATATCGGCTTCGATATGAATGGTCGGCTCCGGGCTGTGGTTATAAAGCATGACATAGCCCAGCGGCATGGCGTATTCCTCGCCCGGCGTATCCGCATCCCATTGCAGCAGGTAGCCATCTGGTGCATCGCCATTTTCGGCTATATTGCCTTTGGCAACGGGAACGACAGGGGACACTTCGATAATCTCGCCCTTCCGGATGTCCCGCATGGCAAATACACCACGGCCCTTTTCGTCACTGATTTTGTGCCAAGCGATATCCGCACCGAGGATAGTATCCTGATGGTTCGCGGCTTCCTGTACATGCCATTTTAATGCCGTGTTTGTTTTCATGGCCTCTTGCCCTCCCGGACTGGTTTATATCCTGTAATGGCCATAAAATTCCGGATTTCTCAACTATATTCTCAAATTTCGTCCACATAATTTAGAATTGCATAGGGATTTGCTTATTTAATCAACTGCATTAAGATATATCCATGATCTCTTCGTCCCCTGACCGGCTGGTTATATCCCGCTACGTGCCTAAATTTCTAGTACTCGCGCTAATTCTTATCGCAGGCATTGCCTATAACATTGCCATACGCCCTTACCACCTGGCTATGGCTTTTACCCCCTTTGGCTTACCGGTTGGGTTTGGGTGGGCCTTTGTAACAGCCGGGGTCATTGTCGCCGTTCTTACCGCCATTCGCTTTTACGGCTTCCTGCGTGAACCTGTTATTGCCAGCGTCTATGCCGAGGGGCTTGAACTACGTGGCCTGGATATTATCCCCTGGGGCAAGATACAAAAAATGTGGTACGGCGCGTTAACTGGCAAACAGCAGGACTATCATGGCACATTTTTGTTCGTTGAGTTTGCGGGTTCCGCCGAAACCATGAATCCAAGCCTGCACAAGTTCGGCCTCTTTCCTGAAAAATTGACCAAGTCCGGACGCGCCGCGCGTATCCGTTATTGGGTTCCTTTCTTACTCCCTTCCGAGAAAGAGGAATTCATCAATACGGTCAGAACTTATTGCCCGCATCTTGAGAATTAAAAAATCCCCCGGCATGTAAGCGGGGGAGCTTTTAAACTATTTAATTACTTGGGTCCATTAGGCGAGTCAGCAGCATCAATAACTTTTTTGAAAAAAAGCATATAACCTACTCCAAACACAACAGCCCCAACCGGCCCCCTACTAAGGCCCCCATGGCTGCCGCCTTAAAAGCGCCTGCAGTTCCTAAAAAAACCAAATTACAGTCAATAAAATTGTATAATTATTCTAAATTTCAAATTAATATTGTAATATAGTTACATGTTACTACGGTTACATAAGTACCAAAAATAGATAATCAAACAATGACTTATTAAAATCGAGATGATATTTTCGGCGACGAAAACACGTTATATTTTTTGCAATCAGGTCATATGAATTTAGCAACCACAATTGAGCGTTACAGCATGGTTGCCCACCAATGGGCGAATACGCGGCCCAAACAATATATCCTCGATTTTTTTATCTTTGGAATAAAGCAGGCGCAGGCATGTCTCTTTGGCGGGGCCTTGCTGTTTGGCATTCTACTCAGCAAATTCTTCTGGCCGGAAACTGCCTTTCTTGCGCGCTATGATGCACTTTTCATCTATGCCTTTCTGATCCAGGGTGTTCTGCTGCTGTTGAAAATGGAGACGCTCGAAGAAGCCAAAGTCATTTTTATCTTTCATCTTGTCGGCACCATCATGGAAATTTTTAAAACGCATGTGGGGTCATGGACATATCCTGAAGCCAATCTCATCCGTATTGGTGGCGTTCCGCTTTTTACGGGCTTTATGTATGCCGCAGTAGGAAGTTACATTGCGCGCGCGTGGCGCATCTTCGATTTTAAATTTATATCCTACCCGCCCAAAGCTTGGACAGCCCTTCTCTGCTTGTTTATTTACCTCAATTTCTTTACCCATCATTATATACCCGATATCCGTTATGGGTTATTTGCCGCGGCCATCTGGCTGTTCCTTCAGACGCGGATTTACTTTCGCCCATCCCGCCATATATACTGGATGCCATTGCTGATTGGCTGGGGACTGGTATCCTTATTCATCTGGTTTGCCGAGAATATCGGTACATTTGCGGGCGCCTGGGTATACCCCAACCAGCATCACGGGTGGAACATAGTATCCCCGGCCAAAATGGGTTCATGGTACCTATTAATGATTATTAGTTTCGTGCTGGTCACATTCATACATACGGATAAAAAGGAAATATCACATGCCGCTTAAACTACCTTCTGTTATCGGCCACCGTGGTGCCGCGGCCTGCGCACCGGAAAATACGCTGGAGGGCATTCATACAGCCGCCGATATGGGGATGAAATGGATTGAACTGGATGTAAAGCTTACAAAAGATTCCGTGCCCATTATTTTTCACGATGACGATCTGGACCGTACAACGAACGGCCACGGCCCCGTTGCACAGATGGATTTTTCGGATCTGCGCGACCTGGAAGCCGGCAGCTGGTTTTCCGAGGGTTTTTCCGGCATTAGAATTCCGACGCTGGAAGAAGCAATCGAAGTCATTCTGGCGCGCGACCTGGGCGTTAACCTTGAAATCAAGCCCTGCCCCGGACGCGAAGTGGAAACAGCGGAAGCCATGCTTGATATACTTTCACAAATCTGGGATGACCGCGACCGCCTGCTGATTTCCAGCTTTTCCCATGTGGCGCTGGAAACATCGATGGATATGGCGAATGATTTTTACCGTGGGCTGCTGCTGGAATCCGAACCTGCGCCAAACTGGTCCGAACTGGCTGATTATCTCGATGCCGCCACCATCAACATTGATGGGCGTACTGCCAGCCGCGAATTCATTGAAGAAATCATGGAAGCGCAGAAACCCATTCTCGCTTATACCATTAATGACCCGCAACTCGCCCGCCGCCTGCGGCAATGGGGTGTGGACACTATGTTCACTGATGACCCGGATGCGGTGAACGACACGCTTTTCAAGGCTCACTAAAAATGGATGTTTCGTTTCAGGAAATTATCGGCGGCCTGTCGATTATCATCAGTTTCGCCGCCAGCCTGATTTATATTATCAGTATTTTGCGCAAAAAAACGAGGCCGCATTTATATACCTGGCTTATTTGGACAATGCTGCCCGCCATTAATTTCTTTGCCCAATTGCATGAAGGGGCAGGACCAGGCGCATGGGCTTCCGGGGCCACTGCCGCTTTTTGTCTTATTATTACGGTTTTATGCCTGCCCTACGGGGAAAAAAATATAACGCGTGGCGATACCATATCCCTTGTTGTTTCCATGTCCGCCATCTTGCCCTGGGTTCTCACGAAAGACCCGCTTGGCTCAGTCATACTGATTTCGCTGATCGACCTGATCGCGTTCTACCCCACCTTTCGCAAGACATGGGCACGCCCCTTCGATGAAACGCTTATCACCTACGCATTGGGTGGCAGCGTAATGGCCCTGTCCATCTGCGCGCTAACAGTATTCAACGTAACGACATTGCTTTATCCTGCTGTATTTACACTGGGGAATCTTGTTTTTATCGGGTTCTGCCTCTGGCGGCGCAGCATTGTTGAAAAGACATAGCTGTTATGTTGACTCATTTTCCCGCCCTGTTATGATAACTCTCAATAAGATCAAAAAGAATCACAACAGGGATAAAATGAAACTCATCTTTCAGGACTGCGCCAAAAGCCAGTCAATCAAGGGTTACCCTTTCCAGTTCATGGTTGATTTCCCGACCAACGATATCGGATGGCGCTTGGCCGCGAGGACACATAAAAGCATTGATGCATGGACTCAACATGCACAGCTTCTTGCCCTCGATAATGGCTGGGACATCACTTATTATATCCACGATACACATCCCACTAAAAAATGCGCCGGATCGGTGGATTTCTTCTTCCGCCGTGAAATTGAGAAAATGCGTTTCCAGTTATTGATTGACGAAAACACAATGGTGCGTCACACGCACAAGGTAACTGCCGTAACCCCTGAAGAACTGGATACTAAGGAACAATTCCTGAGAAGATTTCTGGCGCAGCAGGACTTATCCGACGAAGTCTTGATCTATCGTGCGAGCGATACCCAATTCAGCGTAACCACAACAAGCCTCCGGCATCAATTATGGGTGCGCCAGCAGTTGAATATGGCTTTGCTAAACAACGGACCTACCCCCTTGACTCAGGTACCAGTTGCACCAGTCGTGGATACATCATGCCTGAATTTTGAGGGGTTGCTGCAGGAACAGGGTTTGCACGTCCATAAACTCGGATGAAAACATGCATTTCATTTTTGAAAAATCCGCAAAAATCACGGGGCATAAGGAAATGCCCTATACAAAGCAGGCTTGTTTCCCGCCGCAGCAGCATGGATTTTCTTTAAACAACCAGGTATGCAAAAACAGAGATGAATGGATTGCCGAGGCCATTCGCTTGCTCGGCGCGCTCGGTATAAACGATTACGGGTATTCCTTGCAGGAACTAAGCGGAATTCCTGCAGTTACATTCCATTTTGTAAAGCAGCGCGATCAACTGCAATTTGAAGCCATAGCATTCGCCGATAAAAAGAAGCAGTTTGTTCGCAGCATCTCTTCGGAAAGCCTTGCCCACTCATCCCGCAAAATCGATCTGGTTTTGCAATTTGCCGCGGCCAGGGATATCAAAGTTGACGTGCGCCACGTATCCGATAAGCAGATAAGCGTTACCACCTATAGCAGCTATGATGACCTCGCGATTCGTCAACGCCTCATACAGGGTGGCTTTAATGTGGGTCGGGTTGATATAGAATCCCCTTATGTAAGGGCAGATAATCCGCCCAAACAACTGGCAGCCCTGTTTCTGCCGCGCCTTGCTGGCCCGAAAAAAGGCTAGACCCCGGCATAAATTATGGCTATATTCCCCCGGTTTCGACCAATTTTTACTCAACGGGTGAGTGGCAGAGCGGTTGAATGCACCAGTCTTGAAAACTGGCGTGGGTGCAAGCCCATCGTGAGTTCGAATCTCACCTCACCCGCCACTTTATAAAAGACGCCCTTCATGGGCGTTTTTTATAAAATGGTACCCATTCAACCCATACTCATCGTCTTAGGCGGGCTTCCCGGAACGGGGAAAACAAGCCTTGCCAAAGAGCTATCAAATTTTTTACGTGCCGTATATGTGCGCGTGGACACGATTGAACAGGCCCTGCTCCGTGCTGATGCATTGAAAATCGGAAATGAAGGCTATCTGGTTGCCTATGAAATCGCCGCCGATAATTTGCGCGCAGGCAATATCGTCATTGCCGATTCAGTCAACCCGATTCCCATCACGCGCAATGCCTGGCGTAACATTGCCCTTGAAAATAAAGCCGCCCTGATTGAGATCGAGATTATCTGTTCGGATGCAAACGAACACAGACGGCGTGTTGAATCACGCCAGGCGGATATACAGGGCCACAAGATGCCTACGTGGCAGGAAGTCCTCGACCGTGAATATCATGATTGGGAAACAAAAAACCTGACG
>CAMLMM010000091.1 GCA_946481105.1 uncultured Alphaproteobacteria bacterium | reverse complement strand
ACCGCGGCCACCAAGCAGGGTATCATTGCCACCTTCGCCGTAAAGCATGTCATCCCCGTTACCCCCGACCAGAAGGTTGACGGCATCATCACGACCATGAATGACATCGTTAAAATTACTGCCGATTATGTTTTCGACGCTATAAAGCGTATCAACACCACCCATGCCGTCATTCGATACTATGGTGTAATCCGATTCATGCGGAGGAATAGGCGCAGCTGGAGGTGGTGGAGGCTGATTGGTAACAAGATTATCCGCAATTGAAAACTGGTCGACAGTCACGCCGCGCAAGACAACGGCGCTGGAAGCGGAGTATGCCCGTCCTTTGCCGTCAGGATCAAATTGGATCTTCATATCGGTCGCGTTCATATTGAGCAGAATAATGTACTTATCGGCTACAGGGTCTGTGCCCGTATAACCAACCCGGCTCAGCAGATCGTACATATTCAGTATGTCGCCACCCTTGCCCGTTATAAAACCTGTAATATTCAATAAGGTTTTTGATGCCCATGAATTATAGCTCGCGCTGTAATAGGCATGATAAGGCAATGGGTCCGGGCCCGGGGGGACATCCGTATGATCAACCACAATGCCTGTCAGGGACATTTCATACGTAACCGTATCACGCTCATCTGCATTAAGTGATGTGCTGCCTAAAATAAGGTCTTCGCCGCCCAGCGGTACAAAGTAGTCATTATTGGCATCGCCATAAAGGATATCATCAGCGGAACTTCCCGCCAGATAATCAGATCCCTGGCGTCCAATAACCATACTGGCCAGAGTCGGCGAAGCGATATTTATTTCGGCTCGCGTTACATCGCTGGATGTATTTTTGACGACACGCTGGCTGGAAAGAAAAGTCGGGGAGAGAAGATCGGTAAAATGACCTGTCAGATAAGTGGTAAGCGTTTGACGCAGAACGCCCGAATCCAGGGTCGTCGCACTGTCATTAGGAAAAGTGTAATAATTGCTCAGCGGGCCCCACCAGGTCGGCTTATTCAATGCTGTCATTTAAACCTCCATAACAAAATTCTTGTTTCAGGAGATTGAAATATCAATTTTTAATATCCCTGCGCCGGTCTGATATGCAATGCCAGATAGGTGCGCCAGGCTTTTCGCATAATAGCGGAATTGATATCCAAAACTTCTGTCGGAATGCGTTCTAGCATGGATACGTTTCAAATACCAAGCAGGAATATTTTAATTCATTTTAGGAATATGAGAAATAAATGTGTTTCGGAAAATGAACTTTATATGAAATTAAATTTCAACTAGACGGTGTGGGGAAAAAAATATGTTAAAAAACAAGGGGTTGCTTTCATATTACATGGAAATGCGCGTTTGATGAAGATCAAGGTGCAAAATCGTTCCCGAGAATATAAATATTTTATGAAAGAACCTCTCAAATCGGCACTGCTTCGACATGACCGGATGGTCCCACGTTATACAAGCTATCCAACCGCGCCCCACTTTATAAAAGGACCCGCGCAGGAATGGTATGCTGAGCAATTGTCATCCATTCCGGACGGGTCTGATATCTCACTTTATATTCATGTCCCGTTTTGCCCCAAGCTTTGCTGGTTCTGCGGGTGCCATACACGCATTGTCAATAAATACACAGCGGTTGAGGAGTATATCCGTCTTCTATTCACGGAACTGGACAGGATTCTGCCATATGTAAGTGGTCGTGGGATTAAGATATCGCACCTTCATTTTGGCGGGGGATCGCCAACCATTTTAAAGGCGGCTGACTTTCGCAAGCTGATAAAAAAGATAAATAATCATTTTGATTGGGTAGGCGGGGCCGAAATTGCCATTGAAATCGACCCACGAAATGTTGATGCGGTAAAAATCAGGAGTTACGCAGAGATTGGCGTAAACAGGGTCAGCCTGGGTATCCAGGATTTTGACGAGCAGGTGATGGAGGCGGTGAATCGCCCTCAGTCATATGACTTGGATAAGCAGATTGTCGGCTTATGCCGCGATAATGGCATCGACCGCATAAATCTCGATCTGATGTATGGCCTGCCGTTTCAGACACAGGATACAATGAAGAAGTGCGCAGAGCTGGCGCTTTCGCTGCAACCGGACAGAATAGCTTTATTTGGCTATGCCCATGTTCCCTGGCTTAAGAAACATATGCGGCTGATGAATGAAGACCATTTGCCCACAGCTGCGCAACGGGTCGATTTGTTTGAAGACTGCGCGCAGATAATCGAGGATGCGGGCTATCTGTCAATTGGCATTGATCATTTTGCATCGGATACGGATGGATTGTCTGTTGCCTTACGAAATCATAAATTACGCCGCAATTTTCAAGGCTATACAGATGATTGTGCCAAATATTTGATTGGACTCGGCGCCAGCGCCATCAGTCATTTTAATGGTACGTATTCACAGAACGCGACATTCATTCCCCAATATCGCGATCAGGTCGCTGGCGGAAATTTTGCTGTCGAAAAATATTGCGTTCTCACCGATATTGACAAGCTTCATGCCGCGATTATCAGTGAAATGATGTGCTATTTAAAGGTTAACCCCTTTGAGATTGCCGACTCTTTCGGTTTAGCCAGTTATGATTTTTCAAGCATATATGAGCAGCTCTGGCCATTACAGAAAGATAACTTAATCGTAATAGACGGCCAGGGCGCTATACACGCCACGGTGCGGCAGGCGACGCGACTTGTATGCGCATGCTTTGATATGCGGTTAACGCAAAGCACGATGCGGCGTCACGTCTCCTCCGCCTGAATTGGTAAAAATTGATATAAAAAAAAGATCCCTGGGGGAGGGATCTTAAGTTTTCCTTGGGAGGAATGATTTTAGAATTTGTAAGAAACGCCGGCTCCGATCACCCATGGATCAAGATCAACATCGGCTCGGATGGCCCCGTTGTTAAGGGTGGCGTCCACATTCAGAAATATTTTCTTCACATCAACGTTGAGGCCCCAGTTATCGTTTAGCCAGTAATCAAAACCGGCCTGCATGGCATAACCAACGCCGCCCTCGACATCAAGATCGGTAAATCCGCTGGCTGCATCCGCGCCATAAAACACGGAATAGTTCAGACCGGCGCCAAGATAGGGGCTGAATGGCTGATCAGGGGTGAAATGGTATTGCAGTGTCAATGTCGGGGGCAGAATCATGGTATTGCCCAGGTCAACATTGCCGGTATAGGTGAGATCATGCTTGGCTGTGGCCAGAATCAATTCCGCCGCAATATTCTCTGTGAAAAAATAAGTGATATCAAATTCGGGAACGGCCGAATTGCTGACACTGGCTTCACCGCCAATATTGACCGAAGAATCTTCGTCCGGCACGATGTCAACAGCTCTGAGGCGAAACTGCCAGTTTTCTTTATCCAGGAAAGGTTTACCATCTTTGGCCAGGGCAGGCTGTGTTGCCAGAATTATGCCCATGGCTGTCGAAAGCAGGGCCATATTTTTATTTAGTTTCATAATATCCTCACGCGAAAAAGTTGAGATTTAAACATGAGGTACTATGGTGCAAGGCAGAAAGGATGTATTTGATTTTTATCAATGGTTTTCGTCATCGGGGATAAGAATCCGATGGGCCGCCCCGTCAAGGTCATCCAATTGACCGGATTTAAGTGACCAGATGAAGGCGGCCAGGCCGATCCCGCCGAGAAATAAGGCCAGAGGTATCATAAAAAGAAGTATGCTCATGTTTTCCTCCTTACCCGGAAAGCATTCAGAATTACAGCCAGCGAGGATAAAGACATAGCCGCTGCCGCAATAAGCGGGGTTATAAGCCCTGCGATCGCGGCGGGTATGGCCAATAAATTGTAAACAACCGTCATGCCAAAATTCTGCATGACGAGTTTTTGTGACAGCTGCGCTGTTTTAATCAAACCAATGAGTGGTGATAATTTATCGCCTGTAAGCACGACGCTGGCGGCATTACGCGCAATATCAATCGCGCATGACGGGGACGCCGACACATCGGCTCCAGCAAGAACAGGCGCGTCATTGATACCATCCCCAACCATCATGACGCTATGACCTTTGCGACGCAAATCTTCCAGAAAGTTATATTTATCTTCGGGTGTCATATGGCTTTTCGCACTGCTGATATTCAGGCGCGCAGCCACGGATGAAACGATATTCGCCTTATCGCCTGACAGTAGATGGATGTGGAAACCCATTTCGTGCAGGGAGGCTATGGTAGAAACGGCATCCTCACGCAGATCGTCCCGAAAGAGGAATGATAGCGGAGCGCGACCTTCAACAGACAAGACGATTTCCATCATGTCGTCATGGTCAGGTAACAAAGAATCTGTGGCCCAGGTGCGCCGGCCAAGACGAATCTCAAGGCCCTGCCACTGACTGCGCAGGCCCGACCCGGGAATTTCTTCAACGCACATATCCTCCAGCTTACCTGCGTAGGCCTGTGAAAGTGCTTTCGATAGGGGGTGGCGGCTATGGGCGGCCATGGAAGCGGCAAGAGAAAAGCTTTCCATGTCGATATCAGGCGCATTGACCAGAACGGGATGCCCGCGGGTCAGTGTCCCGGTTTTGTCAAAAATAATCGTGTCGATTTTAGCCAGTCTTTCCAGCGCATCACCGGCACGGACCATAATTCCGCGCTTCATCAATGTGCTGACGGCAATGACCTGTACAATCGGTACCGCCAAAGCCAGCGCGCAAGGGCAGGTGATAATTAAAACGGTGGCTGATATCAGTAAGGCTTCCTGCCAGGGAATATGGCCGAATATCATCCAGCCGGCAAAAGTAAGCAGGGCTACGCTATGGACCACCGGCGTATAGAGACGGGCAACACGGTCCGCCAGGCGTACATACATCGCCTGGGACTGCTCAGCCTTTTCCATCAAGCGCACCATGCTGCCGATTTGGGAATCTTCAGGTGTATTAACGATGCGGACTTTTATGGGGCTGGAAATATTTAGAACGCCTGAAAGCAGGTAACTGCCATTCGGGGCGGGCGATGGCAGGCTTTCACCTGTTACAAGGCTTGTATCAACATCTGTATTGCCATCGATTATAACACAGTCGGCCGGAATATATTCGCCCATGGCGATCAGCAAATTCATATCAGGCTTGATTTCCCTGATTTTGATATGGTGTATATGCCCATCCTCGATCAGCGTGGCTGTCCCTGACATTAAAGAAAGAAGATTATCAGCGGCCTTGCGGGCGTTGGCGCGAGCCAGATAATCAAGGTAGCGTCCCACCAGCAGGAAAAACATCAGCATGACTGCCGAGTCGAAATAGGCATGATCCCCATGGGTTGCCAGCTCAAACAGGCTCATACCAGTGGTGAGTACAAGGCCAACCGAGATGGGAACGTCCATATTTGTCCGTCCCGCCTTCAAGGCATTGAAGGCAGATGTAAAGAAGGGGCGTCCTGAAAATGCAATGGCAGGAATGGCGATAAGGGCAGATATCCAGTGCAAAAGATCCCTGACGGCAGTACCCATCTCCTGCGCATCGCTAGTCCACAGGGCAAAGGACATCAGCATGATATTGCCAGTAGCGAAACCCGCAACGCCCAGGCAAATAAGCAAATGTTTTGCTTCTTTATCACCGGTTCGGTTTAGTGATGCGGCATCAAAAGCCGTATGATTATAACCCAGACCTGAAAGGAAACGGCTGATCTGTTCCGCAAACATCTCGCTTCCACGCCAGCTGACTGCCAGCCGCCGGGTAGAAAAATTCAACCGGGCAGAGGTGATTTGCGGAAGTGCAAGCAGACCACCCTCGATTTTCTTTATGCATCCGGCGCAATGAATATTATCAATTGCTAGATAAAGCTGGTATTGCCCATCTTTATCCTTCTGCACATAAGGAATAATCCGCGATACGTCGGACGCTCCGCCTATTGGCGCACGAGAAAGTCCTGGCTCGCCTGATATTGTTTGTCCATCCATGTGGCGTAAATCCGAATTGTCCATAAGCCCGCTTGGGGAAAGGGTATATCGGCCTCGTATGTTGAGTTGGGGGTTAAGCTTAATTGAATCTCAAAATCCTGGCCGTCCTGTATGGGGCGAATTATCTTTGCCCTGACGATGGCCTGATCAATGGGGCGGCCTTCATCGTTATTTAGCATGAAAGAGAGGTGGCGGTCGGTCAGGGAGAGATTATGGGTCCATCCCCAGGATTTTTGATTCTCTGCCGCATCTATTGCGCGGTTATAGGTGAGGCCTTTCTCATAGGCATTTTCTGTGATAACGCCTGTCTGCGTTTTCACGGCCAGTGTAACCATGACGGCATCAACAGACATGAAACACAGAAAAAACAGGACAACGAGCCAGGGTATCCATTTATCAATAGGTTTTTTATCGATTGCATCTGCCATGATTTAATCTCCGCTCATAAACATACTTTCATATGTCGTTTCCTGTCCTGTCTGGTTGTCCTTTAACGTAAACATAACATCTTGCGTGGACTCCGTTTGCGGTGGGGCCGTTACAAAGACATGGTAAGATTTTACTGTATCTGCTGGCACAAACAAGCTTTCCTGCGTAACATTCCCTGCCGCCCGGATATTTATCTCAGCTTCGGGTAATTTTTCTATAGAAAGGCTGAATTTCATGTCGTTATGGGTTTTATTAAGTATTTTTAAATCATAGGCATTACGGATATTGCCGTCGCTTAATTTTACAAATAGGGGGTTCCGACTATGCAGGGCGTGAAGCTCAAACGGTGACCGCGTT
>CAMLMM010000090.1 GCA_946481105.1 uncultured Alphaproteobacteria bacterium | reverse complement strand
TGGCCAATCCAGGGGCTCGTACGACACTTCCGTCCGGAGATGGAAAAGCGTATAATGGAATATAGAGGAGCGGCTGCCGCTTTGGGTAATATCGCAGCCGAGTAATAAAGTTGCGTGTGGTATTGTTGCCCGTTTTTATACTTTTGATACCCGTTTTGCCTGGGGTAACTCAGGCCGAGGTCAAAGTTCAGTATGCTGTTCCTTCGTCCAAAGACGCGCCATCTCCCAAGCCGGAGGAGAAAAAGCCTTCAAAACAGCCAGTGCTACCACCCCATGTAAAGATGGCGCCGCGGTTGCCGCCGCCATCAGCGAATATGCTGACAGATAGTGATCGCAAAATCGCAGAGAAGATGAATTTGGCTTATGCCCAGCATCTTTATGTTAGTACGTGTTTTAATTCAAAAAAATCACTTTTGACCCCAGATTCTACAAAAAAACGGGCCGCTTTCACCGAAAACCAGCTTTTGAAGGCGTGTGGCTGCATGGCTGATTCGCTGATTAAAGATTTCAGCGCTAATGGCGTCATTAACTTTGTATCCAAAGCCTATGGAGGGACGGATCAGAAAGTAGGGCGGTCAGTAATGCCGCCGGGCGTTACGCCCCCGAAAAAAGGGGAGAACCGGAATAACCCGGAAACTCTCAGGAAATGGAATGCGGCTATGCCGGAGTTTAGTAAAATAGTCATCGCCAGGAATGACGATAAACGCGAGAAAAAATGTGGGTTTACTCCCTGAAATCCCGTTTTCTCTTTGATATCATTGTGCTAAACCATGGGCAGGAATTTTAAGGTCAAACGAGTCCGCCCATGCCAAAGTTAAAAATCAATAATACCGAAATTGAAGTCCAGCCAGGTACGTCCATTCTGCAGGCATCCGAAATGCTGGGCTATGAAATTCCGCGATTCTGTTACCATGACCGTTTAAGTGTTCCGGCCAATTGCCGCATGTGCCTGGTGGAAGTAAAAGGCGCGCCGAAGCCTGTGGCATCATGCGCCATGGCGTGCGGTGAGAATATGGAAGTTTTTACTGAAAGCGCCATGGTGACGAAGGCGCGTCACGGCGTCATGGAAATGATGCTGATTAACCATCCGCTGGATTGCCCTATCTGCGATCAGGGCGGCGAGTGCGATTTGCAGGATCAGGCGTTTGGTTACGGTTTTGACCGTTCACGTTATGAAGAAGATAAACGCGCCAAGACAGACCCTGATCTGGGGCCTTTAGTTGCGACATCGATGAATCGTTGTATCCAGTGTACGCGCTGCATCCGTTTCTCGGAAGAGATTGCCGGTGTGTCCGATCTGGGTATGCTCAACCGTGGCGAAAATGCCGAGATTTCTACCTTCGTACAGAAAGCCATTAATTCCGAATTATCAGGTAATCTGGTTGATGTATGCCCTGTTGGCGCGCTGACATCCAAGCCGTATGCCTTTACCGCCCGTCCGTGGGAATTGCGCAAAACAGAAAGCATTGACGTGCATGATGCCGTGGGCAGCAATATTCGCGTCGATGCACGTGGCAACGAAGTCATGCGTGTTCTGCCGCGCCTGAACGAAGATGTGAATGAAGAATGGATTTCCGACAAAACGCGCCATGCTGTTGACGGTCTGAAACGTGCGCGTCTTGATCGTCCTTATATCCGTGATGCGCAGGGGCAATTACGCCCGGCCACATGGGAGCAGGCTCTCTCGCTCGCTGCCGATAAACTTAAACTGACGCCGTATGCGCGCATTGCCGCTATGGTAGGAGCATTGTGCGATACCGAGTCAATGGTTGCCTTAAAAGACCTGATGCTGTCGCTTGGAGTTAAAAATCTGGACTGCCGAACCGATGGTACCTTGTTCGATACAAACGTCCGGGCTGGATATTTATTCAACTCCACCATTGCCGGCATCGAAGATGCCGATGCGATTCTGCTGATTGGCACGAACCCGCGTTGGGAAGCGCCGATGGTAAATGCCCGCATCCGCAAGGCATGGGTCAACAAGCGTGTTAAAGTCGGGGTTATCGGAGAACAGGTCGATCTGACTTATCCTGCCACATATATAGGTGCTGGTCCGGACAGCATGGATGCATCGCATTCTTTCTTTGATGTGCTGAAAAATGCCCAGCGTCCGATGATTATAGTCGGGCAGGGGGTATTCCTGCGTCCAGATGGTGAAGCGTTACACGCAAAATTATACGATCTGGCCACTCAATATAATGTAGTGAAAGAAGGCTGGAACGGATTTAATATTCTTCAGACCAATGCCTCGCGCGTAGGTGCCCTGGATATAGGTTTTGTGCCGCAAGAAGGCGGATTGAACGCCTATGGTATTTTGGACGCCACGCAAAAAGGCGATGTCGCCGTGCTGTTCCTGCTTGGGGTTGATGAATTTGACGTCGGGGCCTCCATCGGCAGCAAGACATTCGTGATTTATCAGGGCCACCATGGCGATCAGGGGGCTACACGGGCGGATATTATTCTGCCGGGGGCGGCCTATACCGAAAAAGATGGCCTGTATGTGAATACGGAAGGCCGGGTGCAGATGGCGAAAAAAGCCGTATCGCCACCAGGGGATGCGCGCGAAGACTGGAAAATCCTTCGCGCCCTGTCAGATGCGATTGGCAAACCGCTTCCTTATGCGACACTGGCTCAATTGCGTGCCCGCATGGTGGGTGAATGGGCGCAATTTGGCAAAATTGGCCAGGTCGCGGCGGCAGCCTGGCAGAAGTTCGGCAAGGCAGGGGATGTGAAGAAACATCCATTCCATTCACCTATCGATAATTTCTACATGACCAATTCCATCAGCCGTTCATCGATAACCATGTCGGAATGTACGCGCGTATTTGTCACCAACAAGACAGCCGAGGCAGCGGAGTAACACATGTTTGACCAACTGATGACCTTTGCTGAAACATACTGGCTGGATGCTATCTGGCTTGTTGCCAAAATCCTCGTCCTGTCGGTATGCGTCATGGTATTTGTGGCGTTTGTCACATATGCCGAACGTAAAGTGCTGGGGGCTATGCAGCGCCGTCAGGGGCCGATGACGGTTGGGCCGTTTGGCCTGTTACAGCCTTTCGCCGATGCGTTCAAGCTTTTGTCCAAGGAAACAATTATTCCCACCCAGGCAAACAAGCCTGTGTTCTTTCTGGCACCTATCCTGATTTTGACACTCGCGCTGGTGGCATGGTCGGTTATTCCGTTAGGTGCGCAGATGGTTCTGGCCGACATTAATGTCGGTGTACTGTTCCTGTTTGCCGTATCATCCCTTGGGGTGTACGGGGTTATCATGGCGGGTTGGGCGTCCAACTCAAAATATGCGTTTCTCGGTGGGCTTCGCTCGGCATCACAAATGGTGTCCTATGAAGTATCCATGGGCCTCGTTATTGTAACGGTTATTTTATGCACGGGTTCCATGAACCTGTCTGAAATCGTCACGGCAGAGCGTCCACTGTGGATGCAGATTCTATTGCTGCCCATGTTCGTTGTATTCCTGATTTCGATTTTGGCCGAAACCAACCGCGCCCCATTTGACCTGCCGGAAGGCGAATCGGAACTGTCAGGCGGGTTTATGGTCGAATATTCCTCGGGCACGTTCGTGCTGTTTTTCCTCGGCGAATATATGAATATGGTGCTGATGTCCGCCATCACCACCGTGCTATTCCTCGGTGGCTGGAAAGTGCCCTTTGGCATTGACGGTCTTGAATTTGTGCCGGGTGTTGTCTGGTTCGTCCTGAAAGTGTCTGCCGTGCTGTTCTATTTCTTCTGGGCGCGCGCCACATTTCCGCGTTACCGTTATGACCAGTTGATGCGTCTGGGCTGGAAAGTATTTCTGCCATTCAGTTTTATCTGGGTTGTCATTGTTGCCGGCAGCCTCATCTATATGAACGCCGTACCGCAATAGGATTGGGAAAAACATTATGTCTGTAACCACCGTCGCCCGTTCGTTCCTGCTGTTGGAAATTGCCAAAGGCATGTTGCTGACGCTCAAATACATGTTTTTCGTTCCCCGTGTCACGATTAACTATCCGTATGAAAAGGCCCCGATTTCCCCCCGGTTTCGCGGCGAGCATGCCTTGCGCCGCTATCCCAATGGGGAAGAGCGTTGCATTGCCTGTAAACTATGCGAAGCGGTTTGCCCGGCGCAGGCCATTACCATTGAGGCAGAACCACGTCAGGATGGATCCCGCCGGACAACCCGGTATGATATTGATATGACCAAGTGCATTTATTGCGGCCTGTGCCAGGAAGCCTGTCCGGTGGATGCAATTGTCGAGGGCCCAAATTTCGAATTTGCCACGGAAACGAGGGACGAACTCTTCTATAATAAGCAGCGCCTTCTGGAAAACGGAGACCGCTGGGAGGCCCAGTTGGCCCGAAACCTTGTTGCCAGTGCCCCTTATAAGTAAGGCATTATATACTTTTTATACTATTAATCTCTGCGTAAAGTTATTCCTTGTTAACTTTTGGTGGTTAGACTGTAGGGGCGAGGCAATTATATTATATGGCTGACACTTATCTGCAATCACGTCCGGCGAAAGTAGAGGTTGGTTCCGATATGGAATCTATCCTTTTTATGATGCATGCCATGAAAGAACAAATGGACAGCATGCAGACCATGATCAAAACCAAGATCGATGAAACTGCAGAATTGAAAGAGTATTTTGCAGGGTTCGAAAAACTGGTTCGTCGCCGTTTCGACGAAATTTCGATGGAGATTAATGCGACATCCCAGCAATTGGACATGACCGAAGAAGGTCTGGCCACGCGTTTCGGCGAAATAGTGAATACACTGGCGGCAATTACTTATAGTGGTGGTGGCATTACCGCCGCGAATACCGGTGTCGAACTGGAAGCCGTTATCATTGATACTGAAGATGCGGCGAATAAGATATTGGATGCGGCAGACCGTATTTCACAGCGTATCCGTAATGATCAGAATTTGAGCGCCGAAGAAGCGCGTACACAGTTCCTTGAGTCTACCAAGGCGGACGTTCAGGAAATCCTGATGGCCTGTACTTTCCAGGATTTGACGGGGCAGCGTATCCGCAAAACCCTGGAGAGCATTCAGCTTATTGAAGATCGCATTTCTTCAACACTGGGCAAAATGGGCATCGAAACGAAACCCGATGCTCTGGCCGGGGGAGTCGAAGATTCCACGAAGAATCACGCGACATCCCAATCCGATATCGATGCTTTATTTGCTTAGGATTTGACGAATTTAAGCCGCTTGTTTCTGCAGGCGGGCTTTGGCTTTGTCCGGGCCAATGAGCGGCAGCAAATCACCCAGTTCCGGACCATGGTCCATCCCTGTGAGTGCCTGACGCAAAGGCATAAACAGTTCTTTTCCTTTGCGGCCAGTTTCAGCCTTGATCGCATCGGTCCATTGCTTCCAGGTCGCATTGGTCCATGGTGCTGGCGGCATGAGCGAGATAGCTTTGCCAGCAAAGTCAGCATCCGCCACGATTGGGGTCACCGGACCTTTGGCCACGGTCCACCAGTCGCGGATGTCGCCAATGACTTCTAGATTGGCACGCACAATGTTCCAGAAATCTTCAGTAATTTCTTCAAGGCCAATCTGAGCTAGACGAACTTTCGCACGGCTGTAATCCAGACCATGCAGAATTTTAGCATTCAGGCGGAGGAATTCATCCGGGTCCATTTTTGGTGTGCCGCGCCCGAATTTTGAAATATCAAAACTTTCAATCAGCGGACCAAAATTGTCGAACGCCTCAATCGGGTCGGACGAACCAAGGCGGGCAAGCAGAGATGGGATGGACATTGGCTCTAGCCCGATTTCATCGCGCAGTTCCAGAATGCCAAGGGCACCCTGGCGTTTGGAGAGTTTGCCGCCTTCGGCATTGGACACCAGTGGCAAGTGAGCAAAGACCGGAATTGTCGCGCCCATGGCTTCAAACATCTGGGTTTGCGAGGCCGAATTCGAGACATGGTCTTCGCCGCGCACGATATGCGTGATGCCAAAGTCGGCATCATCAATGACAGAACACAAATTATATAGTGGCGTGCCGTCCTCACGGATGAGAACCGGGTCCGACATATCCTTGCCGTCAAAATGCACCGGACCGCGTATCAGGTCGTTCCAGTCAATCGGCGCGTCGTTCATCAGGAAACGCCAATGTGGTTTGCGTCCTTCGGATTCATACTTTGCTTTTTGCTCAGACGTAATTTTCAAGGCCGCACGGTCATAAATTGGTGGTTGGCCTTGTGAGAGCTGCGATTTGCGTTTCAGCGCCAGTTCTTCCGGTGTTTCATAACAGGCGTAAAGACGTCCGTCTTTTTTCAGTTTCTCAATGACTTCATTATACCGGGCCAGGCGTTTGCTCTGGTGCGCGATTTCATCCCATTTCATGCCCAGCCATGTGAGGCTTTCATAAATGGCGGCTTCATATTCCGGCTTTGACCGTTCGGTGTCGGTGTCGTCAATGCGGAGGAGGAAGTACCCATTATTGCTTTGGGCAAATAACCACGCAATCAGGGCAGTGCGGACGTTACCAATATGTAATAGGCCGGTCGGGGAAGGGGCGAAACGTGTACGGATTTGCTGTGTCATGATGGTTAAGGTTTAGTCCCTTTTAGGTCTGTTTTCAATGGGTTATGTGGGGAGTTAATAGTTCGTTTTGTGGAATTGGGGAAAAAGTGGGTATGTCACCCCCACCTAAATCCTCCCCCGTGAAAGGGGGAGGACTTGAAGGCGCAGGTCTTTTCCTTCCCCCTTGACGGGGGAAGATCAGGATGGGGGTGAGGAAGGTATTTTTCATGAATTTCCCCGTAATTTATCCCTGAAAATAGCCGCATCGATGGTCCA
>CAMLMM010000089.1 GCA_946481105.1 uncultured Alphaproteobacteria bacterium | reverse complement strand
GCAGATTGTACATATGGTTGACGCGGCGACCAGCTATATCGACGAACTCAAACTATAAATAATCCGCTTGACCCACTGGCCTAAAACCGCCATCGTGCCCGCATCATGTCACGACTTGCACCGACTTTTGCCACGCTGAAACAACAGGGCCGCGCTGCCCTGGTATCGTTTGTTGTCGCAGGCGACCCCGACCCGGCCACCAGCCAGAATATTTTGAACGCCCTGCCAAATGCAGGCGTCGATATCATCGAACTGGGGATGCCCTTTACCGACCCGATGGCGGACGGCCCGACCATTCAAGCCGCGGACATACGCGCACTGGCGGGTGGCATGACACTCGCCAAAACACTGGACATGGTGCGTGAATTCCGCCGCAGCAATAACACCACCCCCATTGTCCTGATGGGATATTACAACCCGGTTTATATTTACGGGGCGGACAAATTCGCAAGCGATGCCGCCAGTGCCGGAGTTGACGGGCTTATCCTCGTCGATTTACCACCGGAAGAGGACGAAGAAATCCGCGGTGCCCTGCAAGCCAACAGCATTGATTTGATCCGCCTGATTGCGCCGACCACACCGACCGAACGCATCAAAACCATTGCCGCCACAGCCAGCGGATTTTTGTATTACGTGTCCATCACCGGTGTCACCGGGACGGCGGCCATTGATGTCGCAGCAGTCACCGAGAAAGTCGCCACTATCCGTTCCCAGACCGATCTGCCCATTGCCGTGGGCTTTGGTATCCGCACCTCCGCAGATGCGACCGCCATTGGCGCGATTGCCGATGGGGTGGTCATCGGGTCGGCTTTTGTCCGTATCATTGAAAAAATGGATAAAAATCAATTAGTTAGCGAGATATCCCGCGATGTGGGCCGCTACCGTGCCGCTTTAGCTTGAGAATTCCCCCCTGTTTCCAGTATAGTCCCCGCTTAAACCAACGAAAGGTTGCCATATATGAATTGGCTTACAAATTTCATCCGTCCAAAAATCCGCTCCATTGTTGGGCAGAAGGACGTACCGGATAATCTCTGGCAGAAATGCCCGTCCTGTGAAGGCATGCTGTTTCACCGTGACCTGGCCGAAAACCTGAATGTCTGCACCCATTGCGGCCATCACATGAAAATCGATGTGAAGCAACGCCTCGAACTCCTGTTCGATAACGGTGCGTATCAGCGTATCGAGATTCCCGCTGTCCAGCAGGACCCGCTGAAATTCAAGGACAAAAAGAAATACACCGACCGCCTGAAAGACGCGCAGTCCAAGACCAATGAAAAAGACGCCATTATCGTGGGCGAAGGCATGATTGACGATCTGCCGGTTATCATTGCCGCGTTCAATTTCGATTTCATGGGCGGGTCGATGGGCGCCGCCGTAGGCGAAGGCCTTGTCCGTGCCGCCGAAACCGCCGTGGCCAAGAATGCTGCGCTGATCGCCATTCCGGCATCAGGCGGCGCGCGCATGCAGGAAGGCATGATTTCGCTGATACAACTGCCGCGCACCGTTATCGCCGTGCAAATGGTCAAGGATGCCGGGCTGCCATTCTTCGTGTTGCTCACCGATCCGACCACTGGCGGCGTCAGCGCATCTTTTGCGATGCTGGGTGACATTCACATCGCCGAGCCGGGCTGCATGATTGGCTTTGCTGGGAAACGCGTGATCGAGGAAACCATCCGCGAACAACTGCCCGCCGGATTCCAGACTGCTGAATATTGCCGCGATCATGGCATGGTTGATCTGGTTATCCCGCGCAAGGAATTACGTGAGACTTTCGCCCGCCTGCTTGGCCTGCTGATGAACCGCAACGGCGACAAAGGCGGCAAGCGTAAAACCACCTCCGGCAAAGACAGCGTCACCGCCGCTGCATCCAGCAAAGTCTACGGTGGTAAGGTGCCCTTCGCCGCGCATACCACGGTGAACGCATTGCCCGAACCAGCCAACGAAGACGCCACCGTCGTTCCTGCCAAGAAGGCCCAGCGTGCCAAACGCTGAGCGGCTTCTCCCGGATCAGTTTGACCCGGACCCGGCGCTGCAAACCGTTCTGGATCGCCTGACGACCTATTACCCCCGCGCCATCGACCCGGGGCTGGAGCGTACATTCCGGCTGCTCGACGATCTGGGTAACCCGCATCTGCGTATTCCCCCTGCCATTCATGTCACCGGCACCAATGGTAAAGGGTCAACGGTTGCCTATTTGCGCGCTATGGCTGAGGCCGCCAATCTCAGTTGTCATGTCATGACATCCCCGCACCTGGTGCGTTTCAACGAGCGTTTCGTGGTCGAGGGAAAAGAACTGGCAACGCCCGAGCTTCTGGCTCTGCTTGAGGAAGTCGAAGATATCAACGCCGGGCGCGCCACCACATCCTTTGAAATCATGACAGCCGCCGGGTTTCTGGCTTTTGCCCGGCATCCCGCCGATTTATCCCTCATTGAAGTCGGTATGGGCGGGCGATTTGATGCGACCAACGTTATTCAAAGCCCACTCGCCAGCATCATTACCGTTATATCCCGCGACCATACGAAATTTCTGGGGACTGAGTTAAACCAGATTGCGTTTGAAAAAGCCGGGATTATCAAGCAGGGCCGTCCGGTTATCGCCGGGCCGCAGACCAGCGCGGGCATCGCCAGTGGTGTTCTGGATGTCTTTGCCGACGAAGCCGCAAAACACAATGCGCCGTTATACCGTCACGGGATTGAATGGTCGTATGATGTGCTGCCTACTGGTTTCATGCTGCATACCGAGACCAATATCTATGAACTGCCGAAACCCAATCTGCTGGGCGATCATCAGACAGGTAATGCCGCAACCGCGGCGATGACAATGCTCACGATTTTGCCGGAACTAGCCAAACCCATTCCACTCAGTGCCATTGAAATGGGATTGCAACACGCCAAATGGCCGGGACGGTTGCAGCTTATCCGGTCCGGCCCCTTGCGCGACCTTCTGCCGCCGCAATGGGAACTCTGGATCGATGGCGGCCATAATGACACGGGCGGGCAGGTACTCGCGCAACAGGCCGAAAACTGGGCCACGCAGGACGGCAAGCCCCTGCATATTATCCTGGGCATGCTGAACACCAAGAATCCGCTGGATTTTGTGACACCGCTGGCGCCGCAGGCAGCCAGTGTGCAGGCCATTACCATTCCCGATCAGCCATTGAGCCTGAGCGCGGATGAACTGGCCACCGCCCTGACAGGCATTCATTCGCGATTAAGCGTAGCGGAATCAGTTGAGGCGGCGGTGAAAAATATTATGGCGCAATATCCGCAGGGTGGGCGCATCCTGATTACCGGGTCGCTGTACCTGATGGGCCATATTCTGAGCCAGCATGCCTAAATAAAAGGGCCCAGGGAAACTTTCATCCCATATAATATATTTAGCAGGGCTGAGGGATGCCGAAGGTTTTGCGAATATAAGCCATACTACACTTCACCTTGATATTATGCCCGCCCTGAAGCGCTATATTAAGCATCGGTTTCCCAGATTGACGCACATTCTCAAAGCCGACTAGCGCTTCATGCGCGACCATTATCTGTGTTTCTTTTCTACCTTCTGGCTTTGAAGCAAGATCCAGAATCTGTGCCTTTCCCCACATTTCACGCAAAGCATGCCCCTTGCCCGCATCGGTTTGATAAACATGCCCACTGCGCATATAGATGGTTTGATTTCCGGCTAAATTTTTTAAGACAGCCTCATTCTCATAGGCCACGGCTGCAATCTGCACTGGGTCAACAAACACTGTCGGATAACGACATACTTGAACAAATCTTTTTGTTAGATTTTCCATTATCAACACTCCCAAAATCAAATTTCAGGCGTTGTATATATCTGAGATAAAAAATTATGTCAATAATCACATCGCCGCGAGTTTCATCAGCGCATCACCGATCAGCGTTTCTGCGGGTGTCCCAGTGCGTTTCGTGTCGGCTTCAAGTTCGTTGAACCGTTGCAGCAAACGGCGCAGGAACGGCCCGTTATAACGCTGTGCCTGGGCGCGGAATTTGTCTTCCTGTTTAAAGAATATCGGCGGCTGAAGCGACTTCATCGCCACATCGACCGGCTGGCCATGCTCATCCATCAGCAAGCGCACCTGATGCAGGCGGCGCAAATGATTCTGGATGGAACGTTCCAGAACAATCAGATCGGTACCTTCATCCAGCAAACGTTTATAGGATTTCTGCACGCCCAGCGGATCACGGCCAAATACGGCATAAACCAGGTCATCGATTCCCTGATCCCCCGCTTCGCCACAACTGGCTTGAGCATCCGATAATGCAATCAAGGCATTGCCCCCGGCATAAAGGCAGAGCTTTTCAATTTCCATGCGCGCACGACCCCGATCACCCTTGAGCGCCTGCCCCAGCCACGCGGCGGCATCCGGTTCGACATTCTTGCCCTGTTCCTTGATCAGGTCGCGGATAAACGCCACCATGTCGCGTTCATCCGGGATATAACACGCGATGGCCGCCGCGTTGGGTGCCTCTTCGCATATTTTGCGCAGGGCATCCTTCGGGCGCAGTTCACCGCCCTCAATGACCACCAGCGCCCCATTACCCGGTTCGGATTTCAGCCAGTCTTTCAACTGAATGGCGAACTTCGCCCCCGCATCCGTCACGCGGATCAAGCGCGTCCCGCCCATCAGGGACTGTGCATTTACTTCATCCAGGAATTTGGCCGGATCATTTTCGAGCATATCCCCGGTCAGATGCGCCGCATTGAAGGGGTCATTGAGGTCCGGCACCACCGTCAATCCCAGTATTTTGGCGCGGTCGGTGACCAGTCCCTGATCTGGGCCATAGACCAGAATAGCACGGACAGCCGGGTCCGGCTTTTTTAGAAACCCATCAATCTGGCGGGTTTGCAGCTTCATGGTTGGTGGTTCAGATAAAGTGTCAGGTTCAGTTCTACCTGGCGTGCCAGATCGGTAATCGCATTTTCCCGCGCTTTGTCTTCGGTCACACGGGTCGCGAATTCGCTCTCCAGCACGTTAAAACTGGCCAGCGCGAACAGATCGCGCGTCAGCACAACCTGCCCGGTTTTGCGGTCGGTCAGACTCATCGTCGTTTTTAAACGCAATTGCGCACGCGTGGATTCTGATGACTTGGTAATATCCATATCCGTTCGTATCTCTTGAATGAGCGGGATATCCAGCCTATAGGCCGGATTATCCGGGTATCCCTGCGTATAAAAACGGTCAATCAACTGATTGCGCAACGACTGACCTTCGTGGTTCGGGATGATGGAAATTTCCACCTGCGACAAAGCAGCAGCCACCGGGGCATCAATTTGCGCGGCTTTATCGCCATACATCGGCTGAAACCCGCAGGAAGCCAATGACAACATCACTGCCAACCCGGAGAAAATTCTTGACATAATATATGTTTTGCTCATAATTCCACCCTAAACCATAAAGAAAAAAAACAAAAGAGGGTGCTTTGGCACATTCCAAACCTGTAACAGGCCAAAAAGCCGCCATCTTATTTAATGACCTGCTGTTCCGCAGGGCAGGCGCCTTGCCGGAATGTAATATGGCGTCGGGGAATCCCAGTTTTAAACCCTTCCCGCATGCGATTACTTATTTAGCTGAAACAGTACAGAGGGGCGACAATCGTCTGTATGCCACAGGGGCTGGTTATATGTGGGAAAGAAACGCATTGCTTCCCTTCTGCCGCGATATGGGTTTGACTCAATCCTGCCTGGATATGGATGCCAGTAACGTGATATTTGGCATGGGCATTACGCATCTTTACTATACAGCCCTGAATGTTTTGCAACATCAATTTCGCGATCAATATCAGGGAAAGAAACCAGTCGTCCTGATGAGCGCCCCAAGTTATGGGCTGTTTACCCTCCAGCCTGAATCACTGGGGTATGATGTGGAAACATTCCCGCTGCGACCGGAAAATAACTGGCAGATAGAACCGGATATCATTGCAGCCCGTATCCGCGATATTGAGCAGGATGGCACACGCAAGGTCTGCGTCTTTTACAACATCAACCCGCACAACCCAACGGGTACCGTGACGCCAGCCGAAACGACGCAAGCCCTGTCCAAACTTTTGTATCATCAGGGCATCATGGCGTTTGACGATATGGCCTATTATGGTCTGGATTATGGCCACAAGCCAACCCCACTGGGAGCACATGGATTCGATAATACAGTCACCTTTTTCAGCGCCAGCAAAGCCTTTGGCATGCCGCGGTTGCGTGCCGGGTTTGCCACTGGGCCTGCCTGGTTAATGGAAGAAATGGATAATCATATTGGCATGCAGATGATTTCACTGCCTAGTATCACGGCACCAGCATTAGCCGCGTGTTTCGGCACAAAGCATGCCGGGGAAGCCACCGCTTATCTCAATCAAAATCGCGCGGGATACCAAGATAATAAACGCCTGATGAGCGCTTTTATTCATGGGATAGCTAGCGTCGACGTCTCGCCCGAGCAGGAAGCCGGATTTTATAAAATTGTGAGAGAAACTCTGGGCGATAAAAAGCGGGCCGATCATATCCTGCAACATGGAATTCCGCAGCTAGAGATTGCCAATGCAGACATGCAGGCAGGCTATTTTGCTATGCTGCGCGTGCGGGGATTGGATAATTATTTTTATGGCACAACACGTCTGAAAAACAGCTTTCAGTTTGCCGCCGCGGTCATTGATACTGCCCGCGTTATTACCCTGCCACTCTCCTGCAGCGTCACGGCGGCGCACCCGGATATGCTACGCGCTACCTTCGCTGGTATGTCACCACGCCGTATTATTCGCGGCCTGCGTGGCATCGTCAACACGTTGGAAAGCCTGCCGACCCAGCCGAATATCCATACCCAAAAAGAATTGATGGCCCAAGG
>CAMLMM010000088.1 GCA_946481105.1 uncultured Alphaproteobacteria bacterium | reverse complement strand
CCCCGGCGGCGTAAAATCTGATAGGCACGCTGAATAAGCGGGTTCAACAGTTCCACCTGCAACCGCCCGAATGTAGCCCCCAGCAAGAGGGACATATCGGCACTGCGTTCCATGATTTCGGTGGCCGTGCGGCGATTGCCATCAAACTGCGGCAAAGCATCGCTGAGCAACGCATGGCGGATACGGTTGCGCAGATCTTCGAGCACCAGCTGCGACACATCAAAGCGGGACGGCATTTCCAGCGGGGTCAATCCTTTCGACCCCACGGCTTTCGGGATAATGGCTCCTGGTACCAGTTCAATCGTGGCTGGATTCAAAACCCCGTCATCCTCGGCCTGCCAGATACCGGTAACGGATATCGAGGCATTTTTCAGGATAAGTTCGACAACCTTGTTGGCGGTCTTGATGTCCGGTAAGGCTTTCATCACTGGTGAACGGCCATATATTTCGCCAGGTGATTTCATCCAGCGGAAATTGATAAACGGGCTGGAGGCTATATCCGCTTCATGCAGGATATTTCCATTATCGACCTGCATGACGGTAAAAATATAACCACCAGTGCCCTGCCGCGGAATATACGATTCAACTATATCAAATTTAAAATCTGCATCCTGGGCCTTGCCCGCCATCTCCAGGGGGATTTCTGCGTCGGGATAACGATTTATGAATTGTGCCAATGTAACGCTTTGCGGACGGTATACCGTATCCAGCGCACCAGATTTTTCTGCCATCATCACGACATCAGTCAACGGAATGACGGTAAAATGAAAGGCCGATAATTCCCCGGGATCGCTTTCTTCAAACGCAAGACAGGCTGTCCCGGCGACAATCAGATCAAGTAGAGATTGATGCAACTCGACGATAAAATTCGACTGGTCAAAATGCGCCTGAATAAGACGTGTTGCCTTCTCCAGAGCAGGCGCCAGTTTAGCAGACTCCGCCTCGGTAATATCGACACCAGGTTTCAGGCCAAACCACGGTGACAAAGGTGGCGTTATATTACCCAGCAGCAGACTGGCGAGCTGGTCTGTCGCGTCCAGCGCCGTGGCATCATACAGCCGTTCACCACGGCGTAGGCCGGATACCAATCTTCCTCTTTGCGGCAAGGCATAATCATAACAATCCTGCCATAACGATTCCCACTGGCCGCGAATATAACGGCCTTGCATGTATTTTTCATGATTGAACATCGTTATATTCCTATTCCCCTAGCAAATTTTTACGTTGCGGGCTGATGTTCTTATCGGTCAGCACCCCGCGAAATCCGGTTAAGACAGTCCCCAGAACGCTGCGGCTGCGGCGCAAAATATTTTCTGCACGCGCTTTGGCCAGCTCTTCCGGGGCAGGTGTTGCCGGGGTCGGCGCAACCGGCACATCAACAGATGTCGTTGCAGGCTGAACAATTTGTGTTTTGGGTCGTGACGTCAGGCTTCCCATTTAAAACTCCTTTTTTAAGTAACGATGTAATTGCCAGGGGGTAAGAACGAAAGCAGCGCGTATACCCAATAATCGTTTGACTGCCTCAACGCATGTGGTCGGCATGGCCAATAAAGGCCGCGCCTCGGCCCGGCATGTGTGGGTTAAAACGACTGTGCAATTGTCCCCTTCGAGCCATTCCGCCAGATTGAACCCATCCGGGACATCGATGACGTTTATCTCTGTCCTGTGCGCCAGCGGATCAACGCAAATCCATATGCCGTTTTTCTGAATGAGCACGGAACAATGCCTGAACCCGCGGTGTAAAACTTTCAGCCACCAAATATCCGTATGGTCACTGAACACAACAATCGCCGGATCAGACATGGCAGTCCTCCACCCAGCTGCCGCGGGCAACTATCCCTTTATGAATAAGACTGCTGCCAAGATGCTCCAGCGCTTCGGACCATAATTTATGGGCGCGCGCTTCCCGGGGGCGCCGTGGATCAGGCGCAGTCAACCGCAAGCCGTAATGATGCAGGACACGCAGATGATCCATCACCAGACGGCGACCGCGGTACAGCCTGTCCAGTACAGTCAAAATATCGACCGGTTCGCAGGGACGGGGTTTGTGACCGATACCTGCCGAAATCTTTGCGCCTTCGGCACGTGCCGTCTGTGCCTGCATGAACCAGAACCAGGCTTCTTCGGTTGTAGTAAAAGGAATAGCTGTTGCGGACGCGTTGTGCGCCCGGCAATCGGAAGTCGTTTTCATGTAATTATGTCCCCAGAAGTTAAATGCGGAGAAACCTGTATCGCAGATACATTTGTTCCCTTTATGTTCTCTTATATGCCGCCATTTCTAGAAGATGTCAAGATAATTTTATGTTTATTTTCCTATTTGTAGGATTAAAGACTTATGCGATACTAATCCCATGTTGACACACGAATCCATATGGACTGCTATAGACCGTCTGGCTCACAGCTTAGGCTACTCGACTTCCGGGCTGGCCAAGCAGGCCGGGCTTGACCCTACCGCCTTTAACCGCAGCAAGCGGATCGGCCCTGACGGGAAACCGCGCTGGCCTTCGACCGAAAGCATTGCGCGCGTCCTTGATTCGACCGGTTCCACGATAGCGGATTTCATGTCGCTTATCGATGCCGGCATACATGGCCCCAAAGCGCAGCCTATGATACCGGTCCTCAGTTATACCCAGGCGCAGGAAGGCGCAAATTTCAACGATAAAGGACTCCCGACAGGTGATGGCTGGGAAACAATCGACTTTCCTCACCCAAGCGGTGAACAGCCCGTTACTTATGCGATTGAAGTCGTGGACGACTCCATGATGCCGCTCTTCCGCGTTGGCGACAGGCTGATTGTCGTTCCGGATGCGCCGCTGCGGCGTGGCGACCGTGTCATTGTCCGGCTGGCTGATGGCAGTTTGCTGGTACGCGAACTGGTACGTCAAACCGCAAGCAAAGTGGAACTCAAGTTTTTGACCATGGACAAAGCGGACCGCAGCGTAACAACCAAGGATATCAGCTGGATAGCTCGTATTGTCTGGGTCAGCCAGTAAAGTAATTCTCGTAAATATTGCAAAGGAACCAAAACCATGACGATACAAATCGGCGATGCGATCCCTAACGTAAAGCTTAAAATGCTGCGTGAGAACGGTGTTCAGGAAATTGCGATTGGGGACTACCTGAAAGATAAGAAAGTAGTGCTGTTCGCGGTGCCTGGCGCATACACCCCCACCTGTAATCTGAAACATTTACCAGGTTATGTGGCGAATGCCACCGACATAAAAGCCAAAGGTGTGGACGAAATTATCTGCCTTGCCGTTAACGATCCATTTGTCATGAAGGCCTGGGGCGAAAGTGCCGGGGCCAGTGATAAAGTTACCATGATGCCGGACTGGAACGCTGAACTCGTTAAAGCCATGGGCTTGACGATTGACGCATCCGGTGCCGGACTCGGCACGCGCGCCCAGCGTTTTTCCATGATCATTGAAAACGGTGTTGTAAAAGATTTACAGGTCGAACCGGTCGCCAGCGCTGTTGAACTTTCCGGGGCTGATGTCTGCCTAGCGCGCTTAGCGGCTTAAGCCGTCTCTTTTAAAGCTGCTTCAACTTGCTCTACCGCCCAGTCTATTTCCTCTTTGGAAATAATCAGCGGTGGAGCAAAGCGTACCACGACCTCATGCGTTTCCTTGCAAAGCAGGCCACGCTCCATCAGCTTTTCGCACACGGCACGCGCCTTGGCATAGACCGGATCGATCTCAAGCCCAATTAAAAGCCCCATACCGCGGACCTCTTTTATCAGCGGGGATTGAATCGCCGATAGCTTATCCTTGAGGTAATTGCCCAATGCTTTACTGCGTTCGGCAAATTCTTCATCTTCCATCTGCTGCAGGGCTTCCAAAGCGATAGAAGCTGCAATCGGGTTGCCACCGAATGTGGACCCGTGGCTGCCGGGATTAAATACATCCATTACATCAGCCCGGGCCAGAAACGCCGACACAGGGTAAATCCCGCCGCCTAACGCCTTACCCAGCATTAGCCCATCCGGTTTATCAATCTCATGCTGGAAGCAGAAATTGGCACCGGTCCGCGCCATCCCCGTCTGTATTTCATCCAGAATAAACAGAACATTATGCCTCCGACATACCGTCTGTGCCTCACGCAGCCATCCTTTCGGGGGAAGCTTGATACCCGCCTCCCCTTGAATCGGCTCTGCAATAAACGCGCAGGTGTCAGGAGTAATGGTTTTTTCAAGCGCCGCCGCATCACCAAACGGCACGATATCAAAGCCTGGTGTTAGTGGCCCGAACCCTTCCTGATAATCTGCTTCGGAAGAAAAGCTGATAATCGTTGTCGTGCGGCCATGAAAATTACCATCACAAACGATGATGCGGGCTTTATCTTTGGCAATTCCCTTTACCTTATAACCCCAGCGGCGCGCAGCTTTCACGGCTGTTTCCACGGCCTCGGCCCCTGTATTCATCGGCAGCATTTTATCCATACCCGTGAACTGGCATAATTTCTCGGCATAAATGCCCAGCACATCGGTATAAAAGGCGCGCGACGGCACATCGATTTTATTCAACTGATCATTCAAGGCTTTGATAACCCGTTGATTATGATGCCCGCCACTCACAGCGCTATACGCACTCAGGAAATCCAGATATTTTTTGCCATCAACATCCCAGACCCAGACGCCCTCGCCTCGAGTCAAGACAACCGGCAAAGGTTTGTAATTTTTTGCCAGGTATTTTGTTTCGCGGTCGATAAAGTCAGTAGTGATCTGGGACGACATGGAGTTCCTTCGGGTTTATATATCAATTATCCCTATTTTTATCCCGAATGTCCAACACTCGCGCTTTTGCGCCGCACAGAGATTATTTTTGAATTCCGGCAATAAAATTTTCAATCAGACAATGCGCCATATCCTGGGTTTTGCTTTTTCCCTGGATATGAATGCGTCCTGTTTCCTGCAGCGAGCATATTCCATGCACCGACGCCCATAATGTACGGGCCGCGAGACTGCACTCTTTTTCTTTACCGGAAAAGAGAGGACACAGAAGTTGCTCGAGTGGTTGAAAAAGAAGACTGATTTTTTCTTCATACCAATCGAGCATTTTTCGTTCTTCTGGAAGTTTCTGGGTAAAAAGCAGCAGCCAGTATGGATAGTTATCGTGTGAAAAATCCGCATATAATGTCGCCATGCTTTTTAAGTTCTGAATCATGGTTCTTTTTGGATCGTTGCATTTGCGGCTATTAAGCGCCGCATATAAATTATCCAGCGTACGAGCATTGATAGCGAGGCAAATATCATCCATAGAGGTAAAAACATTATAAATGGTTCCGGGCACATAACCGATATCCTTGGCAATACGTCGCGCCGTCAATTCATTTATTCCTTCTTTGCCAATGATTTCCCATGCAGCATCGATTATCAGCTGCTTTAATTCATCCCGTGTATGGTCAGCGCGGCGAGCCATATTTTCTCCTATTTACAGGCATATTAGCCTTATAATGAACATTGTTCAATAATTTTCTTGCCTTCCCAAAGTTTTTGTGTCACTGTAAATAATGAACAATGTTCATTATTTACAGGTATTAAGAATGAGAGCTACCGCAACCGAAGATATTGTTGTAATTTTACACGGTATTGGCCAGACCCGCCTTGTCATGAACGGCTTGAGTTTTGCCCTGAAACACGCCGGATACAGAACGCATAACATCTCTTACCCTTCCACACGGAAATCTGTTTCCGAATTGGCAGAATTTCTTCACCATCAACTCCAACAGGATGGAATATGGGACGGACAAAATTCGGTTCATTTTGTGACACACTCGCTGGGTGGTGTTATCCTGCATTATTTCCTGACACAATACCGCCATGAGTTGCCACAAAGCAAAATAGGGCGGGTGGTCATGCTGGGACCGCCTCACCAGGGCAGCGAAGTAGCCGACTTCCTTAAATCCAATAAATTATATCAACGTGTTTTTGGTCCTGCAGGTCATGATTTGCTCACCCATACCTCAGCGCAGCGCGCCTCTCCTTCACTTTATGAACTTGGGATTATCGCGGGAACCTCCGGACAGGCCTATATACTTACAAATTGGCTTGTATCCTGGAACCACTCTGTTCATGATGGACGGGTAACATCGGAAAGCACCAAAATAGCCGGTATGAAAGACCATCTGGAAATGCCTGTATCACATAGCATGATGATATTTTCACCGACCGTCTGCCGCCAGATCATTCATTTTCTTCAACATGGAGTATTTCACCGTGACGCAGCCTAACCAGTTTGCCTTGATCAAAACGCGCCGCTTTCTGCCGCTTTTTATTACGCAGTTCCTAGGGGCGTTTCACGACAACGTGTTTAAAAACGCCTTTGTGGTGATGATTCTTTTTGCCATGTCACATAATCAGGAAAACGCCAAAATGCTGACGACCATCGCAGCCGGCGTATTTATCGTACCATTTATTATCTTTTCGGCACTGGCTGGCCAAATGGCTGATAAATTTCCCAAAGAACGCATCATGCGCAATGTAAAAATTGCCGAAATTATGATTGCATTGCTTGGTTCCGTTGCGCTTATTAACCAATCTATCCCCTTAAGCTTTATTACCCTTTTTGCTTTGGGCACACATTCTTCCTTCTTCAGTCCCAGCAAATATTCCATCCTGCCGCAGCATCTTGAAAGACAGGAACTTATAGGCGGTAATGCCTTAGTTAATACAGGCACATTTCTGGCTATTCTGACCGGAACAATTGCAGGAACCTTGCTTATAACGTTGCCGCATGGCCCCTATATTGTATCCGCTTTATTGATCGCGTCAGCTGTTACCGGATTCCTATCTGCCTGCCAGATTTTGCCAGCCCCATCGCAATCACCGGGCCTAAAACTTAATTTCAATCCACTGACCGAGACAATTATCATTGTCAGACAGGCTTTCAGCCAGCACCGTCGCATTTCCCTCTGTATCCTTGGCATTTCCTGGTTTTATTTTCTGGGTGGCATGTTCGTAGCCCAGATACCCAATTATACCCACGATGTTCTGGGAGCCAGTGAACATGTACTCAGTTTTTTCTTGGTTCTGTTTTCTATTGGCATTGCCGCAGGCGGGCTGTTGAATGCACGCCTGTTAAAAGGACGCATCGAAGGTGTTTATGTTCCTTTTGCGATGATAGGCGTTACGCTTTTCTCATTTGATTTATACTGGACCAGT
>CAMLMM010000087.1 GCA_946481105.1 uncultured Alphaproteobacteria bacterium | reverse complement strand
CTAATGTATAAAAGTAAGCAAGAAAGACGGACCTGATGCCCGCCTGCGCGGCATGACGAGACAATCTTAGCTACTAATATTTCTGACTTTCTGAATATCCTCTTTAAAGGAGGCAAAGCCCGCATCCAGGTCACGCGACAGCGTACGTGTCAGGCTTATCTGCTGATCAACAGCCGAAGCCACCGCCTGCGAATACTGGTCTATTTGACCAACCAGGCCACGCCCTTCGCGTACCCGCACCACCATTTCCTTGGACTTCTCGGAAACATTGCCCAGCTGCGCCATAATCTGGTCCGTGGCTGTCGCCGTCTGCTGCGCCAGATTTTTAACCTCATCCGCGACCACGGCAAAACCTTTCCCGGCTTCTCCGGCGCGCGCCGCTTCAATAGTGGCGTTGAGGGCCAGCAGATTGATCTGACTCGTGATACCCACAATCAGGTCGATAATGCCTTTTAAATCCTCTGACAGGCGTTCGAATTCTATGGTCAGCCCTTCTGTCTCATCCATTTTTGTGCTGGCGGATGAAACAGATTCGCTTGCCTGCATCATGTTGCTATTAATGGATGAGCTTGATGACTCCAGCTCAGATAATGAGGTAATAACTTTCGCCCGCAGGAAAGATTCCATCTGCTCTTCCAGCGAATGGGCGATTTTCTCCAGCAATTCGCGCTGTTCGCGCGCCTTGTGTACATTCCCCTCCTCAATGGAAGAGTGCAGTTTTTCCTGCACCAGATTCACCAGATCGGTCTGCATACGGCCAAACGATTTGTATAGCTCCCGGAATTCGGCAAAACCCTTTTCCGGGATAGTGTTTTCAAAATTGCCCGCGGCAATATGGCGGGAAATTTCAACGCTGCTCTGAATAGGCTTGCGTATAGCCACAATCAGAATAACGCAGCACATCACCGTAATTACGAACAGAATACTGAACAGGCCCACCAATATTTTAATCGTTTTGATGGACGCGGTCTGATCGGCCTCTGTGCGCTCTTTGGCTCCGATGATAAAATCATGGGCTGCCGAAAATTCCTCCTCGACCAGCAAATCCATGTTTTTCTCAAATTTAGCCGCGGAAGCTGGTGCCGCGGCGTCGTTTTTCTGACGCAAAACAAACCAGTTCTCGAAATCAGCCCGCGCCGCCTTTAACAGATCGGCGCTCTTTGCCGAAACAATGCGCTCTTCCACCACATCAAATGAATCGGTGACCGAGTCATGCAGATCGCTGATTACATCTTCATCATACCCAAACTTAACGATCTCATTTGCCAGTTTCAGATAGGAAACAAGTGCATCCCGCGCAAAATTCGTAGACATGAGTGGCTTGTCATACGTGCTCTGGAGCGACGTTGTGGCCCGCTCCAGGTTAATGGATACAGACGTATGAAACGACCAGACGGCATAAGTGCAGATAGCCCCCATAACCAACAAGTTGAAAGCGAATACGCAAATAAGAAACAACCGTGCTGACATAGAGGCCCTTTAGATATGCAGAATACTATTGCACTACATTAATAGTCATTTTCATTTTTGGATGAATGGCGCACTTGACCTTCACCTCACCTGCCTTATCAAGCGTAATCTGCTCTGACTGGCCGGGATCTTGTTTTTGAATTTCAAATGTATGATCCGCAGTATCCGAATATACGTTATGCGCGACATCATCTTCGTTCACGAATTTAACCGTATCGCCCACTTTGGCTTCCAGCTTCTTTTCTGAAAACTCTTTGGCTTTCTGGCTAACGACATGCTCAACAGCCCAGGCAGGGGATGCCAGAAGCATGGTGGCGGCGAAAACGGTCAGGAAAGAGGTTTTTGTCATTGTCTAGTCCTTTTGTTAGAGATTATCGAGGCAGAACTGGCAGTTCCACAGGTTTGTCTTTGCTGCTCAGGCTATGCAGAAACGCAACCAGATCTTCCTTATCGGCGGCAGTCAAGTTCAATGGCTTGACATCTGTCGACAGGCTTTCACGCTGTATGAATCCACCATTATAATGATCGACAACAGCCTCAAGCGTAGCCAGCGACCCGTCATGCATATAAGGTGCGCGCTCGGCGATATTCCGCAAACCTACAGTTTTAAAGGCATGCTTCATGCCCGGAATATTCGGCAGCAGCTTGCCACGGCCGATATCTTCGCTTTTCAGACCAATATCGTGATAGCTGCCATCGCTCAGATTCCATCCGGAATGACAAGCGGCGCAATTTGCCTTGGTGTTGAACAGCACAAAGCCGCGCTTGGCTGAATCGCTGATGGCCGCTTCATCGCCGTTAATCCATTTATCAAACGGGGCTTCGGCTGATACCACTCCACGCTCATACGTGGCAATTGCCATGGCAATTTGTTCCGGGGTTATTTTAGTGTCAGCCGGATTTTTGGCATAGAACGCCTTTTCAAAAAGCGGCTTATACCCCTTAATATCATTCAACTTGCTGATCATCAGGTCGATGGGCATAGCCATCTCGCCTTCTGACTTGATGGGGCCTAATGCCTGATTTTCCAGACTATCAGCCCGGCCATCCCAGAAGAACAGCTCATCCCACGCCAGGTTCAAAATGGTCGGCGTCGCCCGCCCCAGTTTCTTATGCTCGTGTCCGGTCCCTAAGGCCATACCATCTTCCCAGCTGAAACTTGGATTATGACATGTCGCGCAGGACTGCGTCCCGGATGAGGAAAGACGTGGGTCGAAATAAAGTATTTTACCCAGTTCTTCTTTTTCCTTGCTGTATGGATTATCGTCCGGATACGGAATTTCCTTCGGGCGCACATAACCGCCCTTCATCTTGTCAAGTTCGGCCTTGCTGATAACAACCGTATTCTCAACAGGGGCTGGTGCCGCAGCAGGAGTCTCAGCCGGCGTGGCAACCGGCGCCGCAGCCTCGGTTGCTGCCGCAGGGGTGGCTGGAGCCGGATCTGCAGCATGGGCTGGAAAATAAGCAAAAGCAGCTAAAACAATGGCAGTGCTGACTAAGAATTTAATTTTCATGTCCGGTCCCCAGGTAAAAGATTTTTAATTATTAAGACTGCAGAAAGCCTTATAAAAATTTAAATTTTCACAGTAGGAATATACTATACCTTCACCTTATAAACAATTCGTTTACTTTGACACACACCATACTCTTTAGTAGATTGGCATAATCCTAAGTATATAAGCCGCAGAGGAGTTACGATTATGAAACCGTCGATTGCTATCACATTACTTGGTCTTTTTATCTGCGCACCATACGCCCAGGCGCAAAACCTCAACAGCATGGCGCAGGACGATCCCGAAGCATTATCACGGCAGTTGAAAGTGGAAATCCAGAAACGCGAAAAAGATGTCGCCGATGCAAAAGCTGATTTAAAAAAATTGCGTGCCGCGTATGATAAGTCCCTGACACAGATCGAACCTGCCGCGGGACCAAAACAAGGGCCTGAATTCGACCATTACCTCGGTCACTAGGGCGTATTTGCTTCGTGGCGTCGCCTTTTGTCTGCGTATTTAAACCAATCATAATGCAAAGGGCTTAACGCCATGAAAAGATACCTGATACTTCCCCTCTTCCTACTGGCTCTTTTCCCAGCCACGCTCCACAGCGCATCGGCCAAAGAACATATTGTTCAGGTTATCAGCGACTATGATAAAATGCGCATGGCCTTTGAACCGCAGATGCTGACTATTATGCCCGGCGACAGTGTCAAATGGGTCAACCAGAAGCCGGAAACGCATAACATGATTACCTACCCGGATGGATACCCGGAAGGCGCGCAGGCTTTCTCCAGTCCGTTTCTTGAAAAAGCGAATGACACCTGGTCACATACGTTTACCAAGAGCGGAACCTATGAATACCACTGCATTCCGCACCTGATGATGGGCATGCGTGGCAAAATCATCGTTGGGAAGCCAACCGAAGATGGCAAGTTTCACAACCCCACGCCAGCAGAACGGACAGCCTACCGTAAAAAGCTGCTGGAATTTTTCGATGAAGAAACTATCAACAAAATCCAGACCAAAGCCGCCACAGATGACACCAAGCCATCTGAACACGGCAGTGAAATGAAGCATTAGTTAGGCGGGGCGCCCGCTGCGGTTTCCGTTACGGGCGTCACTGCAACCGGCTCAGGATAAAGAATGGCATGGCGGTTGGGATGCAGGTATTCATCCGTCACCTCGAAATATATTTCCCGCGTGTTTGAATCCCAGCGATAAGGCAGTCCGTTATACGGATCCAGCAGGTTTTTATCGACCGCACTCAGGAAGGCCGGCATCTTGCTTCCCTGAATTCCTTGCGCCATTGCCATGATGTAAAGAGTCATCACTCTGCGCTCACCCGCCTGAAACCAGCTTGTCTCCAATATGCCCCTGCCGGGACTGACCGTATACAATTTCTTACCCAGCGGGTTGTACAGGAACATTTTCAGTGGCGAGTCGCGGTTGGTCAGGTGGTTATAATTATCCCGTATCTTCACCAGTTCAAACGCATAATTTTCCGGTGTCTTGTCCGAAAGCGCGGCCACGTCATCATATAATACAGCCAGGTCGTTGGCGGTGGCGTTTGGTTTGAACGACAAACGGAATATCTTGCCCATAAACAGGTTATTCATCATCCCGGCGACGCCGTCATATTCCGCGCGATAGGTGGATGCCAGCATCGGCTTAATCTGGGTGACAGCCGGGTCGCGCAGCGCATCAACCAACTGGGCTTGATATTTCTGGGCGAGCGGCGGGCTGGATTCCAATATGGTCTGCAACGCGCTGATGCTCTTTGCTATCAGCATGTTGATAATAGCCTTGGTAGCCAGATTTTGCTGATCCACAACAGCGCGGTTCCAGAATTTCAGATCATCCAGCCAATATTGGATAGCGTAATCTCCCTGCCCTGAACGTGCCCAGATAATATTCCGCGCCTGATAATAATCATTAATGGTGGTCAGGTGATGCCCCTGCATCAGGCCGGTGCGCACCTGGTAAAAACGCGGATAACTCAGCATCTTTTTATAACGTTTCAAATGCTCATCCGACTCCTTGATATGTTGCAGCAGATCGGGGCCAGTCATGCAGCGCTGCCCCCATTTTTCTTTCTTCTTCCTTTCAAATTCCGCTTTGGTGAGCAACCAGCAATCCAGGGATTCTTTCGTCCGGTCAACGAAATGCGGCTCAAAGGGCGTTTCCTGCGGGCGGCCAATTTCAGCCATATTTTCGAAATCGACAGACTCTCCATAGGCAGGCAAGACTGTTTTCGGCGTACGGCTTACCGCTTCCTGCTCGGCTGTATAGATCGCGTATCCATATTGATGGGCATCCTTACCCTTCGGCGCAGTCAGGCCAATGGCTGCAAAATAGCCATTCTGCTCTGGCGCTGGAGACGCGTCGCCAGTCATCAGCTTTTTAGCTTCGGGTGTAAGCGGCGGGTCGTAATATAAATTGACGCCCACAAATCCGGCAACAGCCATAGCCACAAGAAAGACTATCAGAACGCAACAGCTGACTATTATTTTTTTAACCATGAAATTCCTTCGGCAGTTTACGGCTACGCGAAGAATTTATCATATTCGTCGCGTACGGAAAACCCCTGATTACCGCGGCGCGACAGAGGTTATGCTCAGCGCGGAAGGTTCCTGCCCGTGATGGCGGACCATGGCAACAACCTCATTCGTGGCGGCATGCAGATTCGCATTATCGCTCGACCGCAGGACCAGTGACAGTGACAAATCACCCTGCCGGAAATGTGGGTAACTGCCGACATCCACCATAGGAAATTTATTCTGAATATCGGACAGATCTTTGGCGATGACGCTTTCCAGCAGGCTGCAATTGATAATATTGGACAGATAGGGCGCGCCGCTTTCCAGACGCGACAGCACCCCATGCAGCATCGCCTGCATGATGCGCGGCACACCCGCCATAACGATAACATTGTCGATTTGAAATCCCGGCGCGCCAGAGGCCGGATTATCCACCAGTATGGCGCCTTCGGGAATGGTCGCCATTTTCAGGCGGGCATCCGTCAGATGCTCTTCGCCACCATAATACTGCGCCAGCATCGCGCGCGCTTCCGGGTGGACCTGGGCGGTTACGCCAAACGCCTTTGCAATGGATGCCGTGGTAATGTCATCATGGGTCGGGCCGATACCACCCGTGGTGAATACATATTTTACCTTGCTGCGCAATTCATTGACGGTTTTGACGATAACGTCCTCAATATCCGGGATGGTGCGGGCCTCGACCAACTTAATGCCATGATCGGCCAGTTTTGTGGCAATCCAGGGCGTATTCGCATCCTGCGTACGGCCTGAAAGTATCTCGTTTCCAATAATAATCAGCGCCGCCGTAAGATTTTTGTCCATTTTGTTGCCAAAACCGTTATGTTGGGGTAATTCATCCAGTATATTTTGCATTTAATTAAAAACAGATTAAATACCGAAGGAGTTTCCGGTGCAAGGCCAGACCGCCGCAAAAAAAATGTCCGCCTCAGGCATCGAACTTCATGACGAAGCCGATTTCGAAGGCATGCGCCGCGCGGGCAAGCTAGCCGCCGAAGTCCTCGACATGATTACCGCCCATGTGCAACCCGGCGTGACCACCGAAGAACTCGACCGCATCTGCCATGACTTTATCACAAAGCACGGCGCGATCCCTGCCCCGCTGAACTACAAAGGATTCCCGAAATCCATCTGCACCTCCATCAATCACGTTGTCTGCCATGGCATCCCCGGACCTAAAAAACTGATGCATGGTGATATCCTCAATATCGACGTCACCGTTATTCTCGACGGATGGTACGGCGATACCAGCCGCATGTACACGGCGGGCGAACCGAATGTGAAGGCGAAGCGCCTGATGGACATCACTTATGAATCCATGATGGCCGGAATCGAAGCGGTGAAGCCGGGCGCGACTCTCGGTGATGTTGGCAAGGCGATTCAGAAAGTCGCCGAAGCCGCGCGTTTTTCGGTAGTGCGTGATTTCTGCGGCCATGGTCTTGGTCGCACCTTCCACGCCGAACCGCAGGTGCTCCATTATTACCACCCATCGTCGGATGATACGGTGCTGGAACCTGGCATGTTCTTTACCATCGAACCGATGATCAACACGGGTACCTATGAAACCAAAGTCCTGTCCGACGGCTGGACGGCGGTCACGCGGGACAAAGGTCTGTCCGCCCAGTTTGAACACTCGCTGGCGGTCACGGAAACAGGGTATGAAATCTTTACCTTGTCGCCCAAGGGCTT
>CAMLMM010000086.1 GCA_946481105.1 uncultured Alphaproteobacteria bacterium | reverse complement strand
CGGTGGCCAGTGTGGCGGCGATCAGTTTTTTCGTTGCGGTCATGGTTTCATCCCCTCTTAAGAATTCTTTAATGTTTGAAGACAGTACAGCCATTTAAATATTATGTCAAATATATTCCATTTCCTGATAGAAAAAGCCGGGTGGACCCGGCTTTCCCTTAAACTAACTTCGGACTAACACACTGATTATTCAGCAGATTCGTCAGATTTCTTTTTCGTGGCCTTTTTCTTCGGGGCGTCTTCTGCCGGAGCAGCTGGCGCGCCTTTCAGAGCGGCACCGAGGATATCGCCAAGCGATGCGCCGGATTCGGTAGAACCGAATGCAGCCATAGCGGCTTTATCTTCGTCGATTTCACGTTGCTTGATCGAGAGACCCAGCGCGTGTTTCTTCGCATCGACACTGATGACTTTCGCATCGACTTTTTCGCCGACAGCAAAACGATCAGGACGTTGCTCAGAACGCTCACGGGACAGATCGGCACGTTTGATCGAACCTTTAACCGTATCGTTGATCATGACTTCGATACCTTTGTCATGAACTTCGGTAACGGTACAGGTCACGACCTGGCCTTTCGCGATACCAGACATAGCTTCCGACCCTTTATCTTCGGTCAGTTGCTTGATGCCCAGAGCCACACGTTCCTTGGCGGCGTCAATGTCCAGAATACGGACTTTGACCATGTCGCCTTTCTTGTAGGCTTTGAGGGCTTCTTCGCTGGAATCATCCCACGAGATGTCAGAGAGGTGAACCATGCCATCGATGTCCTCGGTCATGCCTACGAACAGGCCGAACTCGGTGATGTTACGGATTTCGCCTTCCATCTCCTGGCCAACCTGGTGCTCAGCCGCGAAGCCGGACCATGGGTTGTCCTGGGTTTGTTTGATGCCCAGGGAGATACGACGCTTGTCCATATCGATGTCGAGCACCTGAACATTGACTTCCTGACCTGGTGTCACGATCTTGTTCGGGTGAACGTTTTTCTTGGTCCAGGACATTTCCGACACGTGGACAAGGCCTTCGATGCCTGGCTCGAGTTCAACGAACGCACCGTAATCGGTGATATTCGTGATCTTGCCTGTCGAACGCATGCCCGGCGTGTATTTCTTGGTCACTTCAGCCCATGGATCAGATTCCAGTTGCTTCATGCCCAGGGAAATACGCTGGTTCTCTTCGTTGTAACGGATAATCTGGACTTCGATCGACTGACCAACCGACAGAACTTCGGATGGGTGGTTGACGCGTTTCCAGGAAATATCGGTCACGTGGAGCAGACCATCGACGCCGCCCAGATCGATAAAGGCACCGTAATCGGTGATGTTTTTCACAACACCCGTTACGATCGACCCCTCGCGGAGTTGGCCCATCAATTCTGAACGTGCCTCTTCACGGCTCTCTTCAAGTACCGCACGGCGGGAGACAACAATGTTGCCGCGCTGACGGTCCATTTTCAAGATCATGAATGGCTGCGGTGTACCCATAAGCGGGGATACGTCGCGTACCGGACGGATATCAACCTGTGAACCTGGCAGGAACGCAACCGCGCCGCCCAGATCAACGGTGAAACCACCTTTAACGCGTGAGAAGATGATACCTGTGACACGTTCTTTGTTTTCACAGTTCTTCTCAAGAACGACCCATACTTCCTCACGGCGTGCTTTTTCACGCGAGAGAACGGTATAGCCGTCCCGGTCTTCCATCCGCTCAACGAATACTTCAACAGTATCGCCCATGCGGATTTCCGGATCCTGTCCCGGCAGGCTGAATTCGCGCTTGGCGATACGGCCTTCCGATTTCAGACCCACGTCGACGATAACGGAATCATCCGTTTGTCCAACGATACGGCCTTTGACAACTTGTCCGGTGAATTTAGCCTTTTGGTTCATTGAACCAGCGAGGAGAGCGGCAAACTCTGATGACTCCTCACGGTCTTTAAGATTGGCTGCTGCGTGTGCCATGACGTTATTTCCTCTTCAGAAATAAGATATGCCGTCTCCACCAGAGGATCAGGGCAGTGTTGCGGCTTAAAACCCGCGAACCGCGCTGTCGTGTCGGATAAGCAGACGGAGTTATACACAGGCGACCCCCGGGAAGGCAAGCCTTTCTTGCGCAGATCCGAAAATGCATAAAACCTTTGACAGAACTGCCTTTGTATTATAGAAATTCAAAAAAGAGAGGGAGCTTATACTATGAAGCCATTACAGCCACGATATGTATATAATATTGCCGATCTCGCCGCGCATTTTGAACAAGCCCATCGAGGCTTGGCAGAGAAAAAATCGGATCATCCTATGGAAGACGTAATGATTACTGCAGCCTTTCAGGATATGAGCGATGCCCAACTGTTATTGGCTGCTGGTTACGTGACGCTCATTACCCCTGTTCCCCTGGTGGACTATGTGACCCGCGAAATCGACCCGTCCAAGCCGCGGCCAACGCATTTGCGTGAATTGGGGATAGATGACCGTCTAATTACTTTAGGTCCCCAACCACAATTTGTTTAATTCTGGAACTTCCCCTTGGCTGAAAAGTTGTCTTAGCAACCCCAGCAAGGAGATTTCCCATGACCGATAAAAAACCCGCCACATCCAATAGTGTAACACCCTATCTGGCGCTCAAAGATGCCGCCGCCGCCATTGATTTCTATAAATATGTGCTGGATGCGAGCGAAGAATTCCGCATGGATACGCCGGACGGCAAAATCGGCCATGCCTGCCTGCGGGTCGGTGATTCCCAGATTATGCTGGCTGAAGCCTGCCCGATGACCCAAGGCCCCACCAGATGTTCGACTTATGTGTATGTCAGCGACCCGGACGCTGTGTTCAAACGGGCGAAGGAACGTGGAGCCACAACGACATTCGAGCCGGAAGATATGTTTTACGGTGACCGTGTGGCCGGATTCATTGATCCCTATGGCCAGGTATGGAGTGTCGCCCTGCATGTCGAAGACGTATCGGATGATGAAGTCCGCCGTCGCGCCAAAGACAAATTCGCGAACCAGAAAAAGGCTGCTTAAAGCTGGTATCTTTCCCCTTCAAGGCCTCTCCCCGTCATTGCGAGGAGGAACATCGTTCCGACGCGGCAATCCATTTTATTTACACCAACTCGTGGATTGCTTCGTCACTTCGTTCCTCGCAATGACGATAACTCCCAAAAAACTTTGTCACGACCAACACGTCACATTTTTTACTTGCCAATATGTAAGCAATTTGTTACTAATTAATAAGCAAGGAATGTGGACATGCCCAAGATAAATAACCCGTTCAGCTTCGGAAACCCGGTCGAAGGGGATTTTTACCTTAGTCGTCCCGAACTGACCACTACAGTCCGGCAATTCGTTGATAACCGCATCCATGTCGTCCTGATTGGCCCACGCCGTTTTGGCAAAACATCCTTTGTGCTGGACCTTCTGAAACAGATGGAAAAATCCGGCAAGGTCTGCATCTTTATTGATGTATTCAATATCACTTCGCACCGTGATTTTTTACAACAGATACTCCGGGCTTTGCGCACACATCAGAGTATCTCATCAAAATTCTGGGAATGGGTGAAATCGGTTCCCCGCCTGACACCCAAGGTAAATGTTGAACAGGACATGTTCAGCGGCACGCCGTCCATCTCTCTCTCAGCCGAAATCGCCGACAAGGATATCAAGGACGCCATTCAGGATGTTCTGGCGAGCCTGTCCCAACTGGGGAAAAGCGTCATCGTCGCCATAGATGAATTTCAGAAGATAACCGAAATTGATGATGACGGGTGGCTGGAAGCCACGCTGCGCGCCCATATGCAATCGCTGAAAAATGTCGGGTTCATTTTTACCGGGTCACGCCAGAGCATCATCTATGACATGATGAACAATCAGGCCCGCCCCTTCTACCGTTCCTGCCAGACCATTGATTTCCCTGCTTTCGGGCTGGAGTTTACCGACTGGATTATCGGGCGGTTCAAATCCGTGGGCATTACCTGTGATCGTGCGCCAATCACCCTCCTGCGTCACTTGGTGCAGGATACGCCTAACTATGTGCAGATGGTTTGTTTCCATCTGGTGGCGCAAGGGTTAAGCGCTATCACCGAGGACGATGTGAAGTCGACCCTAAAAACTGTTACATTGCAAAATTCCTACGCCTATCAGACCTTGCTCAATACATTAAGCCCATTGCAGCAGCGCGTGTTGCGTCTGGCCGCCATTGCCGGGGAACAGCTCTATTCCAAAGAGATGATTGCCGCCTATGAAATCACCAGCAGCGCGGCACTGGCTTCTTCCCTCAAGGCGCTGCGCCAGAAGCAGATTCTGGATGAAACCCCGGTGCGTGGCCGTGTGGTCTTTGATGATCCGCTATTCGCCTACTGGCTGAAAGAAGAATTTTCTAACTAAAGAAAAATCCCCGCCGCAGCGGGGATTTTTTTATTCCTAGTAACGATATTGTTCGGTTTTGAACGGCCCGTTCTGGCTGACGCCGATATAATCGGCCTGTTCCTTGGTAAGGATCGTCAATTTTGCACCAAGCTTGTCAAGGTGCAGGCGGGCGACTTTTTCATCCAGATGACGCGGCAGCACATAAACTTCGTTTTTGTAGTTTTTGTGGTTCTGCCAGAGTTCTATCTGCGCGAGCGTCTGGTTGGTGAAGGATGCGGACATCACGAAGCTTGGGTGACCGGTCGCGCAACCGAGGTTGACGAGGCGGCCTTCGGCCAGCAGGATGATGCGCTTGCCGTCCGGGAACTCGATTTCGTCGACCTGCGGTTTCACGTTGTGCCATTTGTAATTCTTGAGGGCCGCAACCTGAATTTCGTTGTCGAAGTGACCAATATTGCACACGATGGCGCGGTCTTTCATCTTGCGCATATGCTCGATGGTCAGGATGTCGACATTCCCCGTGGCGGTCACGAAGATATCCGCTTTGTGGCAGACATCGTCGATTGGCAGCACATCATAACCTTCCATGACGGCCTGCAATGCGCAGATCGGGTCGATCTCGGACACAATCACGCGCGCGCCTTGGGAACGCAGCGATTCCGCCGATCCCTTGCCCACGTCGCCATACCCGGCAACCACGGCGATCTTGCCCGCGATCATGACGTCCGTGCCACGGCGGATACCATCCACCAGGCTCTCACGGCAACCGTATTTATTGTCGAATTTCGACTTGGTCACGCTGTCGTTGACGTTAATGGCTGGCACTTTCAGCTTGCCCGCGCGCTGCATCTCAATCAGGCGGTGAACACCGGTCGTGGTTTCTTCGGAGACACCTTTGATATCTTTCATCATCTCAGGATATTTTTCATGCAGGATTTTGGTCAGGTCACCACCATCATCCAGAATCATGTTTGGCGTCCAGCCATTCGGGCCGGCGATGGTCTGTTCGATACACCATTCATATTCTTCTTCGGTTTCGCCTTTCCACGCGAATACCGGGACACCGGCGGCGGCCACAGCCGCAGCAGCCTGATCCTGTGTCGAGAAGATATTGCACGACGACCAGCGGACGGATGCGCCCAGCGCGGTAAGCGTTTCAATCAGCACGGCGGTCTGAATGGTCATATGCAGGCAACCAACGATACGGGCACCCTTCAATGGCTGGGACGCGGCGTATTCGCTGCGCAGGGCCATCAGGCCGGGCATTTCGGTTTCGGCAATCGCGATTTCACGGCGGCCCCAATCGGCCAGTCCGATATCTTTTACTTTGAAATCGCCGGACGGAGCGGCGGCAATAGCGGCATTAGCCATGATTTTATCCTTTTTTCATAGTTCATTAAAACTTTGCTGCTAAGTTTGGGTGAAATAAGCAGAAAAGCAGGGTCACCCTAGGGGATTAACAATGCAAAATCAAGATACACAACACAGTGCAGGAGCCGGTTTTACCTACCGCCCCAATCCTTTGCTGGCGCGGTCTTTCCTGATCTGCCGCAAGGACCAGAACGGGGATGTGAGCCCGATTGGCGATTATACCGTGCTGGACGCCCGGGAAGATGTCAACCTGTCGGAACGTAAAGTGATGAATCTGGTCATGCGCCTGAATGGCGAAAGCGATCTGGTGCCGCTGGGCGACCAGACCAAATCACGCCTGCTGTTTCATTGCAAGCCACAGGCAGAAGACGATCTGCGCAGCACTGTTATTTTTTATACCTATGCCGGTAATGGCATATCGACTGAAAATGCCATTCTGACCCTGGAGGGATTTAATGCTTAGTATGCGTGATTTAGCAAAATCGTTATGCGCGTCCTGCGAACCGCACGGGCTTGATTCAAAACTGTCCCAGGCTTGGGAAACCAAGGGCCTGCCGCCGACCGAAGCCACCACGCAGTTTGCCGTTTCAACCCCGGCCCTTGATAAAACTCTGGGCTAAAAGATAGAATTCCGTAGCGAAACCCCCGGTTAGTGTCCGGGGGTTTCTTATTGCACTTACTTCTGGGAACTCGTGTCTATCTGAAATCCAGTCCTTTATCGCGTAATTCATGCCAGATCGTATAATTCTCGCGTAGGAAGAACTCGTTATAGATTGACCCGGCAAGCCCCTGGAACCCGGAAGGATACAGGCATTTCTTTTTTTCGGTCTTGCTTGGTTTCTGGAATTTATGGGTAAAGCGTATCATCACTTTGTGCACTTCAAGACGTCCGGGGTCGCTGAAGCTTGGTCCTTCGATGTTTAAATGCAGCGCCAAACGTGTCTGCTCATCCTTGAAATTATAGGCCAAGGCTGCGCCACGGTCGAAACGGTCACGGATAGAACAGCCCAAAGCCTTGGATTCCGCCGCTGTTAACCCCAGACGGATTTTTTCCTGTTTTTCACGTTCCGGCAGAAAATTCTCCATCGGCAACCCCTTGGACACGCCGGGGGTAAAATCATCCGTAACACCGTCAGATGTTTCCGACAGCGAGGTACTAAAGCCCGGTGACGATGTCATGTTTTGCTGCGGTACCCAACCCAGTGAACATCCTGAGAGCAGTATAGGCATCACGGTCAGGATTGTGTACCCGCACAAGACACGCCACCTGTGTGCGTCAAATCCTTGTGCATTCCAGTCCATATCTTAAGTATAACATACCTGATACGGCGAAAGCCAAGATTCACAGGGGTTACAGGCAATATTTCGATGCGGCAACGCGGGAGTTTTATTCAAATTTGCTGCAAGTGGAAAATGGTAAGTATTTGAAACACTCTTGCTCTCGCAAGGGAAACAAATTACAAAAATTCATGGTCGCAAAAATCCGCACGGTTGCCTTTCAGGGTATTGATGTTCTCGATATTGATGTCGAGGTGCAGATTGCCAACG
>CAMLMM010000085.1 GCA_946481105.1 uncultured Alphaproteobacteria bacterium | reverse complement strand
TCGCGAACGATCTGTTGCAGGGGAACGTCACCGCGGCAGGAAATGACCTGACGCGTTTCTTTGCGAACACTCTGCTGGGCCTGGGTGGCCTGATTGACGTCGCCGGGGCAGAAAATGTAAAATATAAAGAAGAAGATTTTGGCCAGACTCTTGCCGTCTGGGGGGTTGGCAACGGTCCATACCTGATGCTGCCGTTGTTTGGATCCAGCACTTTGCGTGATACGACCGGCATGGTTGTGGATGCCTACACCGATCCGCTGAATTTGTGGATGCGTAATACTGACCGTGATGGGCTTTACTATGGCCGCATCGCCGTGGCATCCATCGACAAACGTGAAGAATTGCTGGATGTCCTCAGCGACCTGAAGCGTAATTCAGTCGATTACTATGCTGCAGTTCGCAGTACTTATGCCCAGCGTCGCGATGCTCTGGTGCATGACCGGGCACAGGCTGATCAGAAATTTGAAGATATCCCTTAAGAAATCGAGGTATATCTGAAAAAGAATCTGGCCCCTGACTCCAAAGGGGCCTTTTCTTTAAGACTGTTTTGGTCTAATTGATTTGACTGTTATTTATGAATACGGAAAGAAATATGAATATGCGTTTACTTGCCTTGCCCCAAGCATTACTCGCCTTCCTGGTGATGGCGACCCTGGCCCTGCCGCATGCCACCCATGCGGAAGATGCAGCAAAAGCCAACGATCCGAAAGTCAGTGGTGCCCTGCAATTTGTTAAATCAACTGCCGAAGCCGGTTTGACCTTCCTGTCAAACGCCAACAGTACCCAGGAACAAAAAAAATCCGAATTCAGGAAGCTGCTGAACAATAGTTTTGATCTCGACACAATTGGCCGTTTTACGCTGGGCCGTTACTGGAATGCGGCCACCCCGGCGCAACAACAACAATTTCTGACTTTGTTCCGCAAAATGGTGGTCGCCGTTTATGCGAACCGTTTCGGAGATTATAAAGGCCAGAAGTTTGAGGTGAAATCGGCCCGCGCCATCAGCGATACCGATACCCTTGTGACATCTTTTATCGTACCTGTCGATGGCGGCGAGAATATTCAGGTCGACTGGCGCGTACGCAGCAAGGGCGGTAACAACAAAATTGTCGATGTGCTGGTTTCCGGTGTCAGCATGGGCGTGACCCAGCGTTCGGATTTTTCCTCTGTCATCCAGCGTGGCGGCGGTGACATCAATGTCTTGCTGGAGCATTTGAAAAAGGATTTCTAAAAAAGGGCCCTCGCAGCCCTTTTTTATTGCTATTTCCCGATACAGAAATCCCGGAAAATCATATCAAGCAAATCCTCGATATCCACCCGACCGGTCAAAGACCCCAGCGCCCGTAAGGCGAGGCGTAAATCCTCAGTAGCCAGTTCAGGTAACGGGGCCACCATGCTACGGTCCAGATGCTCCACCGCTAGCGAGAGCGCTTCACGGTGACGGGCGCGTGTCAAAAGCGGCGCGTCTCCCCCTGTTTCCAGTTGCTCCTTTACCCGCCCATGTAGTAACGCAAGCAACGTGTCAATTCCCTCGCCTGTTTCAACCGAAATGACGCAATCTGCATTACGATTTGTAAAATCTGGCGCATCGCTTTTATTTACCACCACCATGGTACGCATATCCGGCGCTGGCAAAACAGGATTGGTTTCGGTTCCATCAATCAGGTATAAGCGTAAATGCGCATTTTCCGCCCGCGCCAGCGCCCGCCGTATGCCCTCGGCTTCAATTTGCCCATGCACACTGTCATCGCGGTTATCTCGTAACCCGGCCGTATCAGTCAGAATAACCGCATAGCCACCCAAATTGAGGTGCACATCAATCATATCCCGTGTGGTGCCAGCCAGGGGCGACACAATCGCCACGTCACGGCGCGCCAGAGCGTTGACCAGCGATGACTTGCCAGCATTCGGTGCCCCCAGAATAATAATGTGAAAGCCATCGCGCAGAATTTCACCACGGTGACCATCCTGCAGATGTGCTTCGATTTCATTTTTGATATCCGACACATCGGGCCGGACTTTCAGCAGCATATCTTCCGGCAGGTCCTGATCCGAAAAATCAAGATCAGCTTCCATCAAGGCCAGAATACGGGCGATCCGCTCCTTCCACCCTTCATAAAGGCGAAAGAGGCTGCCATCCATCTGGCGCAACGCCTGCAATTTCTGACTCTCAGTTTCCGCATGGATAAGATCGGCAACCGCCTCGGCGGCAGTTAAATCCAGTTTGCCATTCTCAAAGGCGCGCCGTGTGAATTCACCCGGCAATGCCATACGATGGCCCGACTCGTGTCCCAGGCACTCCAATACCCCGGCTACAACTGCCGTTCCTCCATGCAAATGGTATTCGACGCAATCTTCACCCGTAAAACTGGCTGGTGCCTTGAAGCCGATCACCATGGCCTGATCCAGTACAATGCCCGTCCCCGGATGGGTCAGGCGGCGTAAATGGGTTTGTCGCGGGACGATATCACCGGTGGTCAGACGTTTCAGACTTTGCCAGGCTGCTGGTCCTGACACCCGGATAACGGCTACCCCAGCACGTCCCGGTGCCGTGGAAAGGGCAAAAATCGTATCCATGCACGTTACTTTTTCTTAGCTTTGGATGCGGATGATTGCTTTGATGGGCCTACATTGAAATTCATTGATGGTGCTTTAGGCATATTGCCGCCCATGCCGGCCATCTGGTTCCAGAAATTGGACTGAAGATCAGACCATCCCTGAAACAGGGCAGGCACCCATGTTTTCATCAAGGTTTCCGGTTCCATTGTCTGAATATTCTCTGACAGACGGCGCGACACCATTTCCATCAAATCCTGCTGCATCGGTAAAATATCGGGAAGGCCAAAGAATTGACGGGCTTCTTCCGGTGTGCAATCGACATTAACTTCAAAGCGCATATCTAAATCTCCTGGGGCTGGCTATTATATAAGACAAAACGAGCCGCTTGTCATTCACTTGATTATGTTTAGGATATGATGATGAATTTCCAAGACGATCAGGATTTACCGCCTGCAGGCATGGCAGTACAACCGCCAACCGCCCCGCAGCCGCAGATTGACCAGCGGCTGATTGATCGCGCCCTTCGTCGCATGAAAGGCCTGGTTCATGGTAACGGCGCTTGGGCCAAAGATGTAAAGTTAATCAGTCATGACATTAAAATGATCCGTTTTCCGGCACGTACGACGCTGAAATTAAGTGCCGAACATGCCATGCGCATCGAACCGGGCCGCAATATGACGGCTGAAGCCGTGCCAACCGAGGATGAATTCCGCCGAACCCTGCACATGCTTCCCCAGCTGGCTGTGAGCAATCCCGACACAAAAAAAATGATTACCGATATCGCCTTCGCCCGCACGGATAAGGGATTCGGCATAAACGACCAGCGCATGGAATTTCATGCGTTGCGAAAAACGCTGGTCGTGCATGAGAAATGCGCGCAGTGTAAGAATATGGGCCGTACCGTCTGTATTAACTGTCAGGGACAAAAGGTCCTGAACTGTATTAATTGTCAGGGTCGCCGCCAGATAGTCTGTCCGCGTTGTCGTGGGACAGCCAGAATTCAAACCCCTAAAGGGGCAGACCCATGCACATTTTGCCACGCCGATGGGCGCATCACCTGCCCTCAATGTGTTGGAACAGGACAAATAAAGTGCCCTAAATGCGCCTCAACAGGATATATCCCCTGTCAATACTGCGCAGCCTCAGGGTGGATGTCGCATATCGCAACCATTAATATGTATGCAACTACACTGTTCGAATATGACCGCAGTAACCTACCTCCTTTCCTGGTTGGTGAAATGGAGCAGCGGGCTGCACGGCTAGTGCAAAAAAACGATATTGAGGTAGCCCTTGTCCATCCACATGCATCTGAATTGGGTATGCAAACCTCACAGTTAAACGACAAACATGCGGTAAAAGATACATTGGTGCTTGATTACAATGTCACCTGCCCGATAGGGCCCATCAACTTTGATGTAAATGGCAATACAATAAGTGGGGTTATGTTCGGGTTTCAGGCCCGCCTGATGGAAATGCCGCCCTTCCTTGATACGATGACAAAAAAAGGGCAGGACGCATTACGGGCAACGGTTGCCAGCCGAAAATGGACGCCCCAGTTACTCCGCCGTGCGATAAAATATGCTTTAATTAAGGATATCCTTACGAAAACACTGCAGATAAAAAACACGGCAAAAGCCCATATGTTTCTTACTGAAAAATATGCCGTCGGCATTAATCCTGAGCGATTGGAAGAATTAGTTACTCTGTCCGGGCAGATTCTTCATCGGACCACGCGCATATCCCGCTATACCGGCATGGTGTGCGGCCTAATTATATACGCCGTTCTTTACAGTCTGCTGGCATTGAAATTCGATCCTCAAAGCCTGCCCCAAATTGGGGTTCCCGGTCTGACCTTCTGGATCCTGCTTTTAGGGAGTCCCTTTGCCGGTTACGGCTTAAGCGTTCTTTTCGCACGAATGCTGGGTATTATATTCCAGATACAGGCGCTGGCCGGTATTATTGACTCGGAGCACCTGAAAAAGAATTTTCCGGCAGCCGGAAAAACCCGCATCGGGTCGGCGGTAGGGACCAGTATTATTACATTGATTATATTGGTGATCGGGTGGCTGCAGGGAAATATCGTACCCCCTGTCCTACCTTTTCTTAACTTATGAGGTTATCAGTTTCTGGCGATATGTGTCGCCGAACTTGCCAGAGCAACACGTTCCGGGGATGCCGGCAGGTTACGCACATATTCCTGGCTCATGCTTTGCAGGTTGCGTTTGAAGCGCTGAAGTTCTTCGCCTTTCAACGCCGTATCGGCGGCTACTTTCACCGAATTTGGGTTGACCTGTACACCATTCGCCAGAACTTCATAATGCAGATGCGGCCCGGTTGAACGGCCAGTGGTGCCCACATACCCAATCAATTGCCCTTGTTTGACAGCAACACCCGGGCGGATACCGGCGGCATAGCGACTTAAATGCGCATAGGCCGTCGAGATTTTCGACGAATGGCGAATGCGAATGTAATTGCCAAAAGACGAGAATCGGCCAGCCCTTTCAATCACGCCATTGCCCGCGGCATAAACGGCTGTTCCGGTCGGCGCGGCGAAATCCACGCCTTTATGCATCTTGGTATAGCCCAGCACCGGGTGCTGGCGCATGCCGAAGCCCGATGACATACGGCCAAAAGCCACTGGTGTACGCATCAGGCCAGATGATTTCCGCATGCTTTTGCCATCGGCGGTATAGTAATCCACCTGGCCGTCTTTGGTCTGATAGCGGTAGAGCGCGTATTCACGGCCAGCCACTGTCAGCTTGGCAAAAACAATATCGCCTGTTTTGGCGACATAGCCATCATCGGTTTTATAGCTGTCATACATCACATTCAGCTTATCGCCGCTGTGAATATCACGCTGGAAGTCGACCGCGTAGGAAAAAAGTTTAATAGCGTTGGCGGTCACGCGGTCCGGCAAATCTGCTTTATCGGCGGATCCGTAAACTGATCCCTCAATACGCACTTCGCGCGCTTCGCGGGACGGTTTCACCGCTTTTTTGTCGAGTGTGGAAACAATCACACCATCATCACCGCGTACAACTTCGACAGTGCGCAGCGGATCCGGCATAAAGGTCAGGTCGGAAAATACATAACCTGAATTGGTTTCGGCTGGCTCCAGTGTCAGGGTCAGCTCCTGGCCCGGACGCAGGGACCGCATATCAAAATGGCGGGCCACGGCATTCACGACCTGTTGTGATTCATTGCCGCCCAGGCCGGCTTTGACCAGAACACCCGCCAGTGTATCGCCTTTGCCAATCTTGATTCGGCGCTCCTCAGCAGCCGGAGAATGAATCTCGGCGGCTTCATCGGTTAAACTGGCGGACTGGATTACGTCTCGGTCGCGGCGAATCTGGCCTGATTCGTCGCGATGGGCATTAAGCCCGGCGGACGGCTTTAAAATAAAAGAGAGCAAGGGCTCTCTGGCAGTCTCAGTCGCGACGGGTGATTCGAGGGTGCTAACAAAATTAACCTGGTCAATTGACTCAATCGTGGTTGGGTTGATCTGGCCACCAACATAGAGGGAAACAACCAGAACAGCCCCGGCCACGGCACTCGCGCTATAACGCAGGCGCAGGCGGTTCTGGCGGGTCAGGAGATGGCGTTCTTTGACGTGCAGGATACGCGACAGGGCAGTTACAGAGCGCTGGCCCAATGAAAAAATATGGGCGGTGGTGGCGTCAAAGCTGGTGGATGTGAGTGAAATCATGAAATGGCTGGATGCTGAATGACGTTATAGAGATAAGTCGTTGTCGTTCCGTTAATGGCTCGTTCAGTTACAGATGCGTCCGCGAAGCAGCGAATTGTGGCGGACAGTTTCAGTCTGTCCTTACTAGCACAAAACCCTTTAAACGCCAAATGGCATACTTCCAGTTACGCACAGCCACCCACCCAGGCGGCTTAAAGTCAGGGCATGTTCTAGCGAAGCTCGTCTGTTGCGTCAACCTTTTGAATTTTCATATCGTTATATTCGGCCAAAAACACCTATAAATAACCCAAAATTTCAGAGTTATGATAATTAAATAGATAGTCTCCCTATTTACTCATGGATTTTTCTTGGCGCGCCGGAACTGTCACGCTACATCTCTCTGACCATCTGGAGAGTACCTGAATGTCCCTATTGCCTATTATCACCATTCCCCATCCTGTTCTCAAAGAAGTCGCCAAACCGGTGGACACCATTTCCGATGCCGTGCGACAACAGGCGCAAGATATGCTGGACACCATGTATGACGCCCCCGGTGTCGGCCTAGCCGCCAATCAGGTTGGGCTGCTGAACCGCGTATTCGTCATGGACACGGAGTACCGCAAGGAGCCGTCCACCCGCAATCCCATCGTCATGATCAACCCGGAAATCATCTGGCGTTCCGAGGAGATGAGTGTGATGGAAGAAGGTTGCCTGTCCATCCCGCAGCAATATGCCGAAGTCGAACGCCCGCGCTCCGTTCGCGTGAAATATATCGACCTCAATGGCCAGATAAACGAATGGGTTGGCGAAGACCTGGCTTCCCACTGCGCCCAGCATGAACTCGACCATTTGAACGGTGTATTATTTATCGATTACCTGTCCCGGCTCAAGCGCAACATGATCGTCAAGAAAGTCGACAAACTGCGCATAGACGGGGAAATCCTGTAATAAAAGCGGTCTAGGGCCGCTTTTATTTATTGTTCGATACAATAGATATAATCAACGGGGCCATTACAGGCACCATAAGATGCCGAGTCACTTGCCGTACCATTCTGTATCCATGAGGTGGAGGTCAGTCCCGACGACCCATTAAAAGCCTGGTAAGTATAGCCACTATTCCACGTCCAGCCCAGACATTGCCCGGTCGAGGTTTTATCATGAGCCTTGCCCCGGTAATCCGTCCCCGTCTTGACCAGGGTTGTCGATACTGTCGTGC
>CAMLMM010000084.1 GCA_946481105.1 uncultured Alphaproteobacteria bacterium | reverse complement strand
TGGTTTGATCTTAATCGACTCAGAATCCAATACTTAAGTATTGGGATATGCCTGATTATATAATGCGCAGCAGGAATACCGTATCAAAACACGATATTCTTAATAAGAAATGAATCATATTCCCATACGCAACAAAAGTCGAGCAGGCCCTGTCTGGTGATTAAAACCTGTACCCGTAACCGATATAAGAAACGACGCGGGCTTCGGTTTTATCCTGCGACACATCCAGGCCGAATTTGGCCGAATGGTCCGGGGCGAATTCAAGCTTGGCTTCAAAGGCAAGACCTGTATCTAGCCCGTCGATATTGCGGCCATCAATGAAGGTGCCTGAGCTGGGTGATGTTCCCGCCAGGCGCACGGCGTTACCGGCTTCCTCGATTTCGCGGCGATAGCCAACATAGGGCTTGAAACGCAGATCAATCGGGTGATCCTGCCATTGCGTTTTCCGCGTAAATGTAACGCCGATCTTCGCCATGGCCGAAGAGGATTTATCGCCGCCAACGGTCATGTTGTACACGCCACCGCCAGTCTCGCTGTAACCATCCGTATCTACTGCCGTGTAATTGGCCATGACAAAAGGTTCCATCTGCATTCCGTCCTGTTCATACAGGCGGCTGGCTGATGCGGTCAGGCTGGCGCTCTTGCTGTTATATTCCGCCTGCGGGTCGCCATTAACGCCGCCCACGCTGACATGGCGCTGGCCATCATAATCCCCATAGCCCAGCAATCCGACCATAGATAATTTTGTCGACCCCATCAGGTGCTGGCCATAAAGGCCGACCGTCCAGGCTTTGGCATCAGTTTCACCGGTGTCATTGTCGATATGGATGTCGGAGTCGAACACGCTGCCCAGCATCCCCACCAGATTATCGCCATCCAGCGCGAACTCATACCCGGCAACAACTCCCTTGCTGGCCATTTTATAGCCGAAGCTGAGATCGGTAGAATCCCCGCGGCTTAACGCGCCAACACCCTCGACCCATAACGCATGATCATTATTGCGGAATTTCTGATAAGGGGTTTCAGCCAGAGCCGCCATCGTGTCGCCGCCGCCCAGTCCTGACCAGGCGGATGCGCCGCTATTTCCCTCGGCAAACAGCCATTTATTCAGGCGCGCTTCCGCGCCCGTTTCCGCGAAACTGGTGGCCGGAAGCGATCCCATGTTGCCGAGGACCGTCCCGACTTTATCAATCAGAACGGAGGCCGTCTGGCCCATCGCGCCCATCATCGTCTGGGGCGCTGTGGATGTATTAACCGGGAAAATTTCCTTCAGCGATTCCTCCACGGTTTCTTCCGAGGCGGTATTCAGGAATGTCGCCACTGTGGCCAGATCCCCGCTGCCATCATGGCCATCCAGATACGTGGCCAGCCCGCTGGCTGGGGTGGGGGCGGCGGTGGTGCGGTAATTACCGCTCAAGGCGCCAATCGGTACAATGCCATAGCGAAGTATCCCGCCGGCAAACAGAACATCCCCCGCGCCGGTGCCATAGAAAGTGATGGTGGTAAAGGTCGCCGAGTCGTCAATCGCGGCCACAAAGGTCCGCGCACCATCCCCGGCACCAACACCGGGGTTATCGGTATTGGTCGTGGCGCTGGCCACCTGGATAGGCGCGCCGCCGTCAAAACTGATAAAAATCGCTGATGGGAAGCAGCACGTCGCCCAGTCACCCAGATCAACACCGAAGCCGTTAATGGGCGAATTGAATGTAAAGGTCAGGCCGGAGGTCGTGCTGCCGTCCGCCGTCATCTGGATGCCGTCGCCGCCGCCAGTATAGGTGGCGGGCGCGCCGCCAGCAAGATATGTCGTATTCACGACGCGGTTCGCGCTATTGGTCGAGGTGATGGTGAGATCAGGCCGCGCCCAGCTGTTTGTCCCGGTAATAAGTGCAGTCAGCGTATCGGTAAATAATGTGCCGCCGACAGAGGTAATCTGGCTGTCGAAACTGGTCCGGCCGCCGGCCACGTCATCAAAAAATACAGCGGGGGCCGCTTGCGCAGGGCCTAATACCACAAAACCACCGTATAAACCGCAACATACGCAGACAAGACGACGATAATCCATAGCCGTTTTCCCCCGGAATTATATGACGAAACCAACCTAGGCTTGTTTTTTCTCTGCGTCAAAAAGATTTTTATGGCAGCTAACCGATATCGATCAGCCGGACATCCTCGGCGGCAACATCATGTCCGAAAAATCTGGCGGCGCCTTGCGCAAAGCGGACCGGATCATCCGTTGCGTAAAAACTTAGCTGCGGATCCGGATTTTCATGCTGCGGCAAAAGGGCGGATAAGGCCTGACTTGCTGCCTCACCACTATTAATCAGGGTTACGCCATTCCCAAGTATGTCCTGCAGCAATGGTATAAAAAGCGGGAAATGGGTGCAGCCCAGAATAAGCGTGTCCGGGGCGTCGGGCGCATCAAATACAGGATTCAGGTATTTTTCGAGCGTAGCGCGGGCAATGCCATCCTGAACCCAGCCTTCTTCGGCGAGCGCCACCAGCATCTGGCACGCCATAGGCGATACAAGCAGATTATCCGCCAATGTATGCAGCGTGGTTTCATATATTTTGCTGCGGATAGTGCCAGCCGTCGCCATGACGCCGATATGCTTGTTGCGCGTGGCGGCGATAGCGGCGCGCGATGTCGGTTCAATCATGCCGATAACCGGGATGCTCCCTGCCAATTCCTGTACGGCGGGGAGGGCGTGACTTGACGCCGTGCTGCAGGCCACGACCAGCGCCTTGACATTATGCGTCAGTAAAACCCGCGCCAAGCTTTCAGCATAACGAATAACCGTGGCCGGGCTTTTGGTCCCATAGGGAAGACGGGCCGTGTCCCCCAAATAAATGAAATTTTCCTGCGGGAAACAGCGCATCAATGAATCCAGAACCGTTAACCCGCCAATGCCTGAATCGAAGACGCCGATAGGCGCGGATTCGGGTAAATCATTCTTTTTTTTAATTTTTTCAGACACGATTTATCTTTTGTTCAACTTTACACGTGATAAAATAGGGTTATATCATCTTTATCAGCCGGTTAACCTTCCAGCAAGGTTTTGTCTGGTAAAGAAACCTCCACGAAAAATATAAGGAGACTAAAATATGGAACTCGCAATTCATGGAAAACAGATGGATGTGGGCGACGCTCTGCGCACCCATGTGAAGAACAAACTGGAGGAAATCAACTCCAAGTTTTTCAATCGGGCTATCGATGTATCGGTAACGTTTTCCCCGGAAGGCCACGGTTTTTATAAGGCGCACGCCTCACTGCGCGTGGGTAAAGACATCATGGTGACCGCGACCGCGACGGCGGCCAATGCTTATGCCGCGTTTGACGATGCCGCGATGAAACTGACCAAACAATTGAGCCGCTATAAAAACAAGCTACGCGACCACCATGCGCGCCTGGAACAAACGCCCGAAGCCGAACAGATTAAGGCGCGCGACTATGTCCTCGCCATGAAAGAAATGGACGGCACCGCCGATGATGAGGCAAATGACGATATCCCGCAGGGTGACGACCCGGTCATCGTGGCCGAAATGCCGTTACATATCCAGAAGATGAGCGTGTCGGATGCTGTCATGCGCATGGACCTGTCCGGCCAGACCGCGTTACTGTTCCGCAACCCGGCGAATAATCACCTGAACATGGTGTACCGCCGCGCCGACGGAAATATCGGCTGGGTTGACCCGATGGAACAGGTGGTTGCCGCTGAATAGTTCTGATAAGATTTCCGTAGCTACTATAATAAAGGCCCCTTCTTGAAGGGGCTTTTTGTTTGCGCTACATAAGCGCCCATGACAACGATATTCACCTCACTTGCCGGGAAACTCCTCCTTGCCACACCCATGATCGGCGACCCGCGTTTTTTTCACGCGGTTATATTCATGGTGGCCCATGATGCGGCAGGCGCCATGGGACTGGTCATTAATTCGCCCATGCCTGACCTGGATTTTGATAAGCTGATTACCGAGATCGGCCTGCACCGGCCGGATAAAGGACTGGATGCGCTCCCTCCGATTTTAAGCGGCGGCCCGGTGGAGGCTACGCATGGGTTTCTGCTGCATACCACCGATTATGCGCGTCCCGAAACCCGTCCGGTCAATAACCAGTTTGCGGTCAGCGCAACACTGGAATCCCTGCAGGACATGATTAATGGCGAGGGACCGCGTGAGTCTTTATTTATCCTCGGCTATGCGGGTTGGGATGCGGGCCAGCTTGACAAGGAACTGGCCCAGAATGCCTGGTTGCTGGCCGATGCCGATTATGACCTGGTATTCAACACGCCAGCCGATGATTGCTGGGAACGCGCCTATGGCCGTCTCGGTGTCGACCCGCTCCAGCTTTCAGCCATGGCCGGTAGCGCCTGAAGCTATCTAGTTTTTGTGAAACCCGTAATAGGTATCGCAGGCGATCGGGATAACCCAGTCCTGATGTGGCAGGTCACATTCAAGCAATCCTCCTACCATTTCCATGACCTGATCATGATGCGGGTTGTCGCAATCATCAATGGCAACTTCATCCGCATGACCTTTCGTGTGCATACTAAATGCGCTGACATGATGCTGATCGCGGTCAAAACATAGCACCAGAGCCTCATTCTCGGCCTCACCCAAAGATTTGTATTCAACATGAACGCCAGCCCGATTTTCGATTTGGGCCACCGGGACTACGAAAAGCGGAGATTTTCTCAGCTCCGCCAGGCGGGATGCGGCTTTGATAAAATCATGCTGAAAATGGCCCATATGCCATTTTACAATCGGGGGCACGAGGGTTTTATCGATATCATCAGCCATGTCCGAGCCGCCCGCCGCGGTCATAATATCTGATGCCGCCTGGTATTCATGATATCCCGCCTCTGGATGATTAATAAGATGGCCCAGCCGGGTTCCGCCAACCAGATAACGGGTCATATGCGTGTGCAACAGTTCATCCTGGGTACTGAGATTTACCAGAGTGGTCATTATATCGTTCCAGCGCCGCCCAGCACTCGGTGATCCAGGTTTCAGCCCCTCAAAGCTACGCTTTACTGCGGTATAAAATGCGTCCTGCAATTCGGGCTTTTCGTGCGCGGCCTGATAAAACGCGCGAAATATGGCCCCAGCCCCTTCCGCCATCGTGTCGAAATGGGCCGTTACCATAGTCGCAAAATAGCGCTTATCGCTATTACTGCCAGATAGTTTGTTCCAGCCATGAACGATAAAATCGCCCGGCTTCTCGGTGATGTCAGACATACTGTTTTGAGTCCCTGTTCTTATATTTGCCTTAGCTTATAAAGAACGGGAAAGGTTGTCAAATTACGCCCTGCTTAATTTGCTATGCCTTTATTGTTTTTGCTTAAATCAATTCAAAGGCCATTCTTTCGGCTATAGGATTGACCCAGCCTAACCCCGGCATATCGGTCTCTGCTCGTTTCATCAAGGCTTCTGCAACCATGGTCCCATGCTTAAGGCAGTCACCATCCACATTCAGGATATGCTGGGCCTTATAACCATTTTGTTTATAAGTAAGCTCATAAGCGTTGACGGTGCCTACAAGGGCGAACTCCAGGGCAATACTGACATATTTAGGCCCATACACGCTCGATCTGGTGCCAGGAACTTCGATGTCATAGGCACAGGTATGGATACCCTGACCGTTTTCATGCGTGGCAATCGCCTCAGCGAACGCATTCGAGGCACGTAATTTGCCCAGTTTCGGCGCAGCAGTCACACCCCCCTCTTGGCGGACTATATGACGCTTGACCAGATCACGCACGATTTGCGGTTGCAGATTGGCCAACATATTCGGTACTTTATCAAGCGCACAGATAATCTTCGTAGCATCATCCAATGAATCTGGCGTTTCTTTATCTTCCCAGACAAGGCGGGGCAGGAATTCGCCAACGGCATGCTTTTCCACAATGGTACGCATACGCCGATCGCTTTTCAGGTTAGCTTCTAGGCCCGCAAAAAATTCAGGCCAGTAATTCCGCCGAAACCCCTTGTACATTTTCATGTCTGTCATGCCATGATTGACAGCGGTATAGAATGGCTCGATCAGCTTACTTCCTTGCGACGGATGATGAGCAAGTAAATAAAATGCGAGAAAATTCTTGGCGGTCGATGAGTCTATATGGGGAAATAAACTCAGCACCATCTCACCAAATTGTTTGGGAATAATCAGGTTAGGATCTTCGCCTTTGTGGGCTGCTTGTTTGGCGGCATCAATATAGGCATCTGGACTCGAAGCATGACGGATCTGATTGCGAAGAGACGACATTTATCTATAACCTTTCCTGAAACAAAGGTTATGTATAAGAAAATTTCACATAGTCTGTCAATTGGGGAATTATGGTTTATGCCGCCAGACGAGTTTTCATGGCATCAACCGACATCAGGGTCGAGAGGGGGCCGATAGCGGAGACCAGCAAGGGGGTCGCAAAAATCTGCTGCGCCAGATTGCGCACATCGCCCAATGTGATGGTCTGGATTTTTTCTATCATGGCGGCGGGGTCCAGTGCCACATCATAGCCCAGAATATAACGCCCCTGCTGTTCGGCGCGGGTCATGACTTTCTCACGGCCCATGCGCAAGGCCGATATCATCTGTGTTTTGGCACGTCTTAATTCGGCCTCAGTCACGCCGCTCTGGATTTTGACAATTTCATCAAGGACAATAGGTACCAGTTCGGGCAAGTTATCTGGACTGCTCCCGGCGTATAGCCCAAACTGCCCGTCATCGGCATAGCTGTCGTAATAACTGTAAATCGAATAGACCATGCCGCGTTTTTCGCGCACTTCCTGCCATAGGCGGGATGACGTGCCGCCGCCCAGGATATTGGATAAAGCTTTCAGCGTCTGCGCCTGCGGGTCGGTGCGCTTGATGCCCTGAAACCCGATCACCAGATGAGTCTGTTCTGTATCCCGCTCGACAAGGGATGGCTGTGGCTGATATTGCGCGCTGGCAAACCCGATAACCAGTCCATCGGTATTGGCAGCGGGCAGATGGTCAAAAGCCTTCATCGCCTGCTGCACAAATTTATCATGCTGCACGGCCCCGGCGGCGGAGATCACAATATTCTGCGGTGCATAGCGGGCACGCGCATAACGAAAAAGCGACTCCCGGTCGAGCCGCTCAAGTATGGCTACTTTGCCAAGGCCCGGCGCGCCCAGCGCCTGGCCGGGATAGGCGGCTTCCTGTGCCAGGTCGAATACCAGATCATCCGGCGTATCCAAATACATGTTCACTTCCTGCATGATAACCTGGCGTTCGCGTTCCAGTTCATCTTCGGGGAAGGTGAAATTCTGCAGCATATCGGCAAGGACATTGAGCGCCATCTCGCCATGCTCTTTCAGGATATGGATGTAATAGGCGGTGACTTCGCGCCCCGTATAGGCGTTCATATGACCGCCCGCGTCTTCGATGGTTTCGGCAATCTGCAGCGCCGTGCGGCTGGTCGTACCCTTGAAGAACATATGTTCGATAAAATGGGCGATGC
>CAMLMM010000083.1 GCA_946481105.1 uncultured Alphaproteobacteria bacterium | reverse complement strand
AAGTGAATGCGACTAATCCAGAATTCCCCGTAGTGATTCTGGATGATGATTCAATTAACTTGCGCCCCACAAATAATCACCCGACATTCCGCAACCGTTTTTATGAAGTGCTGAATGATCGCGGCATACAGCTGCGCTGGAATACCAGATCAGATATACTAGAGGCTCTTGGCAATCTAAAAGGACCATCGCGACGCGAAGCTGTCGCCAAGCGTGTGAATCGCAACACCTATGCCAGCAGCCATAATCCGCAGGACAAAGATATTGTGCAAAGCCAAGTTTGTCTGGTGGTGCCGGGCGTAGGTGATTGGTCATCTCGCACCGAACTCGAGCGCTGGCTCGGACGTGCAGGGAATAATTTCCAGGAAGCAAAATCTGATCCTGGTCCTTATGTCATGATGCTGCGTGCTACATGGCACGAAGTCTGGCATTGCATTGATCGTACTTATTATCGCGACGAGTATATGATTGCTGGTGACACCGCCATCAACAACTCTCATCGCATGCACATGAGCGAAGTTTTTGCAGATGTGGCCGCTACACTTACCATGGCATCTTTGGGGTATAAAAACATTGTTCAGGATATGGCAGATGTCCGGGCTGTTAACTCACGCTGGAATGGCAGGGCCAGTACGAGAGGGGCCCGCTCAACGGATGAGTCTTATTACGAAGGAGTCACATATTACCAGACACGTGCCCATGATCTGATGCTAAAGCATATTCAGGAGGCGGGTGCTGAGGCAGTATCTCGCTACACAATTGATGATATTCGCCGTATTGCTGTCGAAATCACGGAACGGGGAGCGTTGAACAAGGACGAATTCAAGTTACTTGCTGATTATAACGTGCAGGGTGAATCCCTGATCAACGCGCTGCGGGGGCAGAATGGATCTGGTGCTGCCAAGATCCAGTTCCTAAATAGTGTTACTGAACGAGAGAAGGCAGCCCGGCAGCGCCTTTTGACAGATACAGGCCGCCCGGTGGTGCGTACATCCAAACCTGAAGATAATGATCATTACGGTGCGGTTGATATACTTGCGGACATGCCGCAGGCAGAAAAGGATGAGATAAAAACAATTGTGGGTGAGCGCACTGCTGCCGCAAAGGCTGACGGAAAGCGCCCTGAACAAGGTATTATCGATTTAATGGATGAGTGGCGCCACGAAGTGCACAATGCCACGGAACGTAAGCCAGTTATTGAACGTAAATTATATGTGCTTTCATTAATGCTGGCATATGGACAACTTGAAGATAAAGTTGATTTCAAAAGAAAAGCTTCCGTAAAAATTTCAGACGATCCTAAGCCCGCTGAATCAGAAAAGCCAAAGGCTGAAGAAATCAAGCCTGTTGATAAAACAGAGCCCAAGCCATTACTCGAAGAGAAAGAGAAAAAGGCAGCAGATAAGCCTGAAACTAAAGAGGCTCCAAAGCCATTTATCATGCCCAAGTTCCCTGAAATGCCGCCGGGTAAATGGGAGCCTGTGCCTGATGGGCACAATCAAGCCCGCATACATTATCAATTCAAGTTGGGTTAATCAGGCGGCTACCAGCCACTGCTCGCGTGCCGTTGATGATGCGCGCTCAAGCAGGTCACGGGGCTGTGTTTCCGGAAGGTGTGATTCCTGACTTATGACTTGACGCCATTTTTTGCCGCCGCGCTGATCGTGGAATAGGCCGAGAATGTGACGCGTCATGGATTTCAGCGGCACGCCGCGCGCCATTTGTTCTTCTAGATACGGAATAAATTGTTCGATGATGTCGTAACGGCTGATTTTGCGCGTATCGCCAAATATTTCGCGTTCTATCTCGGCGAGACTCCAGGGGTTCTGGTATGCCTCGCGTCCGATCATCACACCATCGAACACGCTTAAGTGTTCTTTCATTTGTACGATGTCTGTAAGGCCACCATTCAGGATAATTTTTAGTTGCGGATATTTCTGTTTAATTTCGGCAGCGATATCGTAACGCAGTGGTGGCACTTCGCGGTTCTCTTTGGGGCTTAAACCTTTCAGCCAGGCCTTGCGGGCGTGAATGGTGAATTCAGCACATCCGGCATCCATCACGGTTTTGATGAAACGATCAAGGAAGGGGCGTTCTTCGCAGTCATCGATACCTATACGGCATTTGACTGTAACATGAATATCGATAACAGATTTCATGGCGGCAACGCAGGCGGCAACCGTTTCCGGTTCATTCATCAGGCAGGCACCGAACGATCCATTTTGCACACGGTCACTGGGGCAGCCGCAATTCAGGTTGATCTCGTCATAACCATATTCTTCAGCAGCAATCTTGGCACAAGTTGCCAGTGCTGTCGGGTCACTGCCGCCTAGTTGCAACACCAACGGATGCTCCTGCGGGCTGAACGCCAGATGACGTTCCTTGTCACCATAGATAATCGCGCCTGTTGTCACCATCTCGGTGAACAGCACGGCATTCGGCGATATCAGGCGGTGGAAGAAACGGCAATGCCGATCCGTCCAGTCCATCATCGGCGCTATGGAGACATAGGGTTTATTCATGGCGCAAGATATAGCGGGTGGGGTGTTTTTCTTCAAGGAAATATTGTCATAATTAAATGTTCTCTATACGGACTCCTTTTTTCTCATAACAAACCTCGCTATACTGGGGATATCTCTGTGGGCTGTTCTGGCTCAATTACCGATTCATTCAAGATTCTCATGCGTTTACTGACCCTTATTCTATTAGCTGTTTTAGCTCTTGGTATACCCTCCGCAAAAGCGGAGGAGCCTGCTGCTGACAGCATTAATGGTACGGCAATCAAGACATCCGGTCTGCCATTACCGCGTTTTGTATCGCTGAAATCTGACAAGGTTTATGTGCGTACAGGGCCATCCGTCCGCTACCCCATCCGCTGGATATACCAAAAGTCAGATTTACCGGTTGAGATTGTCGAGGAATTCGATGTCTGGCGCAAAATCCGCGATTCCGAGGGAGAGGGTGGCTGGGTTAGCCAGACCCTGCTATCAGGCGAACGTACAGCGCTTGTAAAAAGCGAAGATTTGGCCCCAGTAAGGGAAAAGCCTTCTGACTCAGCCCGCATGGTTGTCAGATTGGAGCCTGGCGTTATTGCCCGTATAGAGGAATGCGATAAGGCCTGGTGCCGTGTCGCTGCCGGCGGCTTTAAGGGCTGGATTTCAAGAAATTCACTTTGGGGTATTTACGAGAACGAAGAACTCAATTAGCCTAGTGATTGTGGTTAGTTAAGGTGATTCGTCCACAGGAAATTCACACGCTATCCACAGACTTATACAAAAGACTCCTCAAGAATAATAACAATTCCTTCCACATTCTAATCCTCTGCGAGAGCTTCAGGCATGTCCATCCTGATCGATAAAACCGGATTCGCTGCGCACATCCACAAGTGCCTTATGAATCAAGCTTCCCTTGCCGGTGAGGAAACCGACGGGATGCGCATGATTCAATTGCTGGCCGGTATCACGGTAGAGACGCTTTTGCTGTTTGATGAGCCTGACCATGGGCTGGAGGCTACATATGCGCGTCTTGCGCAAATGCTGGAATGTGAACCGTCAACAGGCGCATTGGGGCCAAATGTTCTGCCGCCTGCTTACGTCATAGAATCTGAAACTGAAATTGGTCGTTCCTTGGCGCGCCGTTTGTTCGAGGACTGGTTGAATTGCGCTTATGATTTCCATGATCTGTTGGTTACCGTTGTTCAGGGCATGATTATTCAGCTTGAATCCTGCGGCCAACCGCGCGCTGAAACATTTCGCTTGTTTATTGAATGCACAAACCGCTGCATGGGCTATGAAATCGCAGCGCAGGAGTTGTGCGATATCGTAATCGAAGAAAAGATTGGCGCAGAAGGCTGGAGCCTTGCTGATAGCGTTAGCGGTCTTTCTGCTGTTGCGGGTCGCTGCCTTGCCATGGGGCATGTGCCATCTGCTGTATTCAATCCTGTGACATGGAATGATCGTCTGGATCAGGTTTCTTATGTGATGACACAGGAAGCTGTGCGTCTGGGTATTCCTGCTGGCTCTGACTGGCGTTTTGGTTTGGCGGCCAACGATTGCCCGGCAAACGCACCTTATGATTTGATCGTCAGTCTTGAGCCGTCTGCACGAGGTTTCTTCCGCATTATCGGTATGATGGACCTTATGGATCAGGCTGTTGCCTGTGCCAAGGCCGCAGGCCGTATGCTGGCTGTGGCAGCTGGCGGTGATACCCCGGAGCTGGAGCCTGTTATTGCCAAGCCATTGGCGATGGCCGCCATGACGGAAACTTATCGTTCGCATGGCGCACAAAACGTTGCTGTTTCAGCACATTAATATATTTTCCAGATTCTTATTATATTTTGTGATGCACATGTAAAGTCATAGCATCTATTGATCGCTAATATGAAAATGTATAGGCTGTCTCCCAATCAAAAAAAGCATAAGGGGAGATTTGAATGGAGTATTGGACCGATCGCAAACTGACGTGGTTTGCCAATTATCTCAAAAGTTTCCCCGCACATTCATTTCAGGCTTTTTCAGTTGCTAAATGGATGCATGAAAACGCCATCGATGTTCCCATGGAAATGCCATCCGTTATGGAGGAGGTGTTTGGCGGACAGGCGATTAAAGAAAAAGAAAAGGCAATTGATTTTGAGCATAGACCGGGAGAGGACGAAGACGAGTGGTTTAGCAGAATCAATCAGGATATGGATCGCAGGACACAAGAGACCATAGAGGCAAAAAAACTTAATAAGCTGGCGGCTAAGGACAGGGGACTTTTTATCTCGCTTCCGAGGCAGCAACGTGAATTCATGATTAAAACACTTATTGACGCTTTGGAAGTTAGGGATGAGGCAGATCCTGTTAATGAAGAGCAAACAGTTGTAAGTTTAAAGGCGCTATTTGATAGAATTGGCTTTGGCGAGGATGAAAGATGCCTTAGTGAGTTTTTTCTGTGCATGGCAGGCAGAGATAGCATTACGCCCTTTAATGCGCTTATCAGCAGAATGACGCCATTAACCGAAAATGATGCCAATAAGCATGTGGCACGATTTCTCAATATGCCGGTTAATAATGTTCAGCATGTTCTGGCGGCTGATAAGCCTCTGCGCAAGGCCGCTTTCCTGACATCACCAGAGCGAGGAGGCAATGTAGTTCCATACGTGGTATCAGCTCCCATTACAGCGATATTGAATGAACCAAATATGCATCCTGATGCGATGGTCGATCAGTTGATCGGTACAGTCATTACAACACCACGGGATTTTGATAGGGATTTTGATTTTCTTGGTGAAAAGGGAAAGGCTATTTATGAGACAGCGGCGGGCATGCTGGAGCAGGGAATAAAGTCTGGTAAGGGGAATATCCTGCTTTATGGTGGTGGTGGCAGCGGAAAAACAACATTGGCAGCTGTCATAGCTAAAAAGCTCGGCTATGCCATTTACGATGTGGGGCAACTTCTGCCCAGAAGTTATTCACTCAAAGAAGGCAGATCCCGATATGATAAAGAAGAAGAACCGGGCCGGCTTGAACAGTTAAATGCGTTTCTTCTTGCATCCTTCCTTGTGGGCCGGCTTAATAAAAAGGCAATCCTGCACGTGGGCGAAGCAGAGGGTATGTTTCGTGATCCGAACGATTACCGGTTTCAGGGTGGCGGATTAAAAAATCATCTTCAGGCCGCGCTAGACGCCAGCAGCGCTTTGTCGTTCATGACGACAAATCGTATTGACCTGATTGCAGAATCAACAATCCGACGGATGCTTCCGGTCTTTCATATTCCGGCAATGCCTTGGTCAAAGCGCGCGGATGTTATATTGGAGAATGCGCGTGCGGCAAATCTCACGCTATCGTTTGATGCCGCTGCTGGTCTAGCGCGTACTTTTCCTGAACTTAGTCCGGGCATGTTGGAATACACGGTGCAGGCCACGGGCCTAAGGCGTGATCTGAAAAAGGCCCGGGAACCAAAAGTCATCGATGCATTGCAGCTTGTATTCAGCGAAACAGTAAGAGGTATTCATGGTGGTTCTGTACCAAAGCGCACCCCTTTGAGTGTGACGGGTTTTAATCCAGCACTGATGAATCTCGGTTGTTCTTTGAAGGATTTTGCAAATTCTCTGAAGGTAGGGCTGAAGAAGCAGCCTGGCTTTTCATTGTGTCTTGTCGGCCCGCAAGGGGCTGGTAAGCGCAGCAGTGCCTTGTGGCTTTGTGACCGTTTAGGCATATCGCCTATGCAGGTACCTTTTCAGGAGCTTCTCAATGAAAAAGTCGGTAATCGCTTGGACGTAAATAAACTGGCTAATGTCATGGAACGTGCAGAGGCCGATGGTTCAGCCCTTGTTATCAGTGGAGCAGACGTTTTATTTGATGAACAGTTTAGGCTTATTCGTGGCGAGACCGATCTATTTGATAGCGTAACATGTCCCATGATAGTTCTGGCAGACACACCTTATGATGTATCAAGCGACAAGATAGCGCGGTTTACCTTTGCTTTGCGTGCTGGTTATCTATTGCCATCGCAACAAGCGACAGCTTTTCGCGATATAATTGGCATGCCGTTGCCTAAAGATATGAAATTACCCTTACAGTTGACGCCTGATGATTTTGCCCGTGTCCGGAAACAAATGGATTTGATAGGGGGCAAGAATCCACAACCAGAAACGGCAATCACCCTTTTGCGAAACGTGAGGCAAGCATCTCAGCAGCGGAAGGATTTTATGGGTTTTACAGGCGGTAATATGCCTAACCCGGCTTAACTACAGTGCGATGCATTATTTACATATAATATAACAAGACGGGGATGGGGAATATTCGGCTCTTGCCACCCCCCTGCGGAAATTCGTATAAAAGACCCCAGAATAAAGGTTTATGTTATGTCGAATTTGGCCGAAAAGAGTGCGATGACTTTTACACCTAAATCCAGCTATTCCTACGACGATTTGATCGAATGTGGGCACGGGAAATTGTTCGGTCCCGGTAATGCAAAACTGCCATTACCACCGATGCTTATGTTTGACCGCATCACAGAAATTTCTGCGACGGGTGGGGCTCATGATAAGGGCTTCCTGAAGGCTGAGTTTGATATCAAGCCATCACTATGGTTCTTTGAATGTCACTTTGAAGGTGATCCGGTGATGCCGGGCTGCCTTGGTCTGGATTCCCTGTGGCAATTGCTGGGCTTTTATCTCGGCTGGACAGGTGCGCCGGGTTCTGGCCGTGCTCTGGGACTTGGTGAGTTGAAATTCACCGGTCAGGTTCTACCTGAAACGAAACTGGTCCAATACAACATCGAAATCAAGCGTGTGATCAATCGCAAGCTGGTTCTTGGTGTTGCTGATGGGCAGGTTATTGCCGATGGCAAAGTTATCTATGAAGCGACCGATCTTAAAGTCGGTCTGTTCGATAACCCGCGCTCTCTATAGTTTTCCTTCTATCGAAAGGATTTTATCCTATGCCGATTCAACCAAACGCACGTCGTGTCGTTGTCACTGGTCTGGGCATTGTGTCCTGCATTGGTAATAACGCTGAAGAGGTAACAGCTTCCCTGAAAGCAGGTAAGTCTGGTATTACGTTCTCCGAGGATTATGCCGCAAAGGGGTTCCGTTCTCAGGTATACGGTAAGCCAAATATCAATCTGCAGGAAAAAATTGATCGCCGCCTGTTCCGCTTTATGGGTGAGG
>CAMLMM010000082.1 GCA_946481105.1 uncultured Alphaproteobacteria bacterium | reverse complement strand
AAAAAATAAAATCTTCGTCAGCCTTGGTCTTTTCAGTTTTATCAAGCAGAAATATACTTGCATCGAGATCGGGAAGCTCAGCTTCAAACCCGATAATATCCCAGCCGACCCCTATCATGACCCGCTTTAAAGTGGGATCCAGGCGTGTCAGGTTGACTTGCTGCCCCCGTTGCAGTTCGTAAACCTTGCCTTCTTCAGGATTAACAACCATTTGGGCGGTTGTGGTGATTTTAACGTCGCTCATAAATTTACCCGATAAATTTTTGATATCATGTCACGATATAGTATGGGCGCAAAGTCCTTAATTTCTAATTACTCATATTCACTAACTGGCTTTGCCCCTTCGTCCCAGTTGATACCAAAACCAAAGGCACGGTCCATTTCTGACTGACCAGGGAAATATTCAGTGTAATTGGTGATTTTAAGGCCATTCCGGACATTTTCAATCCCTGCTATGGCACAAACGCCTAAATCCTTATGCGAACTGGACAGGGTGACAATGACAGGCTTTTGCCCGGCGACACGCAGATGAATCTGCGGGCGCACCTGACCCCAGTCCTGGGCACCGGAATAAATATAGACGTAAACTAGAATGCGCTTAAACTTAGGCCAGTGAGCCCCGTTCAAGTGTATAAATTCATCATCGCCATCTTTATTTCCTGTTCGCTCATCTCCGGACAGGGCAAGAAAAGGGGCATCATTATAATTTCCTAACGTATCGCCGAGGGCCTGGATGGCGCCACGCCGCCCATCCTGCAGCTCATAAAGAACCCCCAGATCAAGGTCGATATTGACGGGCCGGGTTTTTTTGAGAAGGCGGTTCAGCAGGCCCTTTGCTGCAACTTCCCGGCTGTCCCACGCTGCAGCAATTCCAATATCGGCAAAACCGCCGACCGGGGGAGAAATGGACAACGTATCATTGCGCCGCCCCAGAAAATCAGCATTGTTAAACTGGTCGTTGGGGTCAACATAGCCCGCAGAGCCGATGGAGCGGCCATGACCGGAATAATGGCCTCTGTCACGACTTGCTTCGGCTAGGGATGCGAGTGAATTGTTGCTGTCTTTAGTTGCCATGTTAAGCCTCTCTTAGCCCTTGATTGCCAGCCGGCCCGGATTGTGGGAAAGCCGGTGCAGAACCTCATCCAGCTGGTCCAGGCTTTTAAAGCGTATCGTCATTTGTCCTTCCTGCGTCGTGGACATGTCGATTGACACCGCCATGCCAAGGACATTGGAAACTTCCCGTTCCAGCGCCAGCGTATTTAAATCCTTTTCGTCTTTTTTTGCTGCAGATTTTTCAGCTGCATGTGGGGTGCGCGGCTTAATGGCGCGTCCCTGGAGCTCACTCACCATTTTTTCCGTCTGGCGAACGCTTAAGCCAAGCGCAGCAATTTTTTTGGCTTGGTCTTCCTGCTGATCGTTACTTAAGGGCAGTAATGCACGGGCATGACCAGCGGAAATTTTACCGTCAGCCAACATGGCCAGAACAGGGCTGGACAGTTCCATCAAGCGCAGCATATTTGCAACATAAGGGCGACTTTTCCCAATTTTTTCAGCTACTTGCTCGTGGGTGTAATCAAACTCATCGGCCAGTTGCTTCAGGGCGCGGGCTTCATCCACCGCATTCAAATCCTCACGTTGCAGGTTTTCAATCAGCGCGATTTCCAGCGTAGTGGTATCATCCAACTCGCGGATGATAATGGGCACTTCGTGAAGTTGGGCTTTCTGAGCCGCGCGCCAGCGGCGTTCCCCGGCGACAATTTCATACATTCCATCGGGGCGAGGGCGCACCAGGATGGGCTGGAGCAGCCCATGTTCGGCAATGGATTTTGCCAGCTCATTAATAGATTCATCATGAAAGAGCTGGCGTGGCTGATAGACACCTGGGACCAGCCGGCTTACAGAAATAAGCCTACGGCCGTTTGCTGTATTGGGGGCTTCTGACGTTTCGGCGGCAACAGAAGGATTGGCCGCATCTGTCTCTTCATCTTCAAAGAGGGCGGAAAGACCGCGGCCCAAGGCGCGGCGGCGTGTGCCTGCATCATTCTGATCTAAAGGTGACATGTCTAGGCAACCTCAGCTGTTTTTTGTGCCGGGGCAGGAAGCGCCATCAGGTTTTTCTCGCGGCGGATGATTTCACCTGCCAGGCGTATATAAGCCTGGGCTCCCGGACATTTCATATCATAAACAATCGCCGGCAAGCCATAAGACGGGGCTTCGGATAATTTGACATTGCGTGGAATAACGGTGTTATAAACCTTTTCACCGAAGAATTCACGTACATCATCGGCCACTGCACCGGACAAACGGTTGCGCGGGTCATACATGGTGAGCAGGACGCCATGGATATCCAGTTTCGGATTAAAATGCTGTTTGACGCGTTCAATGGTTTTCACCAGATGGGACAGGCCTTCCAAGGCGTAAAATTCACATTGCAGCGGAACCACAATCGCATCGACAGCGACGAGAGCGTTTAATGTCACTAATGACAGGGATGGCGGACAATCAATAATGACGTAGTCAAAAGCCATCGGGCGGCGCAGGGCCTCGCGCAAACGGTATTCACGGCGTTTGGTGGTTACAAGCTCTATTTCCGCCCCAGCAAGATGCATTGAGGAAGGGACGACCGACAGGCCCGGCACTTTGGTCTGAACGGCAAGCGCAGCAGGATCGAGATTTTCTTCAAACAAAAGATCGTAAGCGCTTTTGCGAATATCCGATCTTTTAACCCCCAGACCAGTCGTCGCGTTTCCTTGCGGATCCAGATCGAGAAGCATAACACGCTTGCCGACAGCGGCAAGGGCGGTTGCCAGATTGACGGCAGTGGTTGTTTTGCCAACCCCCCCTTTCTGGTTAGCAATCGCCAGAAGACGGGGAATGGTACCTTTAGGTTCTGCTTTGGGACCGGAGACGGAAGGGCTTGCGTGCAGCGCAGGGATCATGGACATGTCCTTTTTCTGATTATCTGTCGTGGGGTTAGGCAGAGATTAATCGATTAATGTCTTTTTGGTCAAGACATTACTGACGTTTTTACAAGCTTTTTATATGCTGAAGAAGAAGAATTTGCGCATCTTTCTCTGTCTGACTTGGCGCGGTTTGCAGGTCGAATTCAAAGCATTCCTTCGCGGCGCTGACCTCATTTTCCCAGTTGGAGCCTTTAGGAAAAACCAGCAGAATCTCCGGATTACATTCCCACCAAATTTTGGTCATGGAGAGTAGATCACCCAGCTTGGCGAGCGCTCTGGCCGAAATGACGCAGGCCGATTTGATGTCCACATTCTCTGCACGCGTATTGTGGATAACAACGGGGGTAAAAGTTTCACGTGAAACCGTCCGCATAAAACTGCATTTACGCTGGTCGGATTCTACCAAATGAACCTCTATTTCAGGGCGGATCATCGCCAGAACTAATCCGGGGAATCCAGCGCCAGAACCAATGTCAATTAGTGTCTTTGTGCCTTCGGGTAGCAATGAGGCCAATTGCAGTGAATCCTGAATATGCCGACGGTCGATGTCCTTTAGCGTTGCCGGCGAAACCAGATTGATGGTTTTCGACCATTTTAGAAGCAGAGCCTTATATTGAGAAAGCTTTTTATCTAAGTCAGGCGGCATCAGCATTACGCGTAGGTGATTTTTTAACATGACGTAGCAAGGCAACCAATGCGGCTGGGGTGACGCCTGGAATGCGCCCGGCAGCACCTAAAGTGGCTGGCTTAAATTCGGCGAGCTTGAGCCGGATTTCCGTGGAAAGACTTCCGACTTCATTATAGTCGAAACCATCTGGGATCTTTAAAGCCTCGTCTTTACGAAAGGCGTTAATATCCGATTCCTGGCGGCTCATATAACCGAAGTACATGGCGTCAATTTGGATCTGTTCGACGATATCGTTTGAGACAGCGGAAAATTCTGGCCAAAGGGTACAAAGTTGGGCCCATGAAAAATTGGGGTTTTTCATGAGGTCGAAAGCCGTTCTACGGATGCCATCCTGATTTACATCAATCCCGTGATAACCCAATTCATTGGGGGTCATATTTACAGCCGCCATTCTATCCCGTAGCTGCAACAAGGTTTGTGATTTTTGGTTCCATGATTTTTGACGCTTTTCGCCAACGCATCCTATTTCTATACCTTTATCAGTCAGGCGCTGATCGGCGTTATCGGCGCGTAAACTCAGGCGATATTCAGCCCGGCTGGTAAACATGCGATATGGCTCCGGTGCGCCTCGGCTTGTCAGGTCGTCGATCATGACGCCGATATAGGCTTCGGCACGGTCCAATACAAAAGGCTCAAAAGTTTCACGTGAAACGGACCCGGCGCGTAGGGCGGCATTAATGCCTGCCATCAGACCCTGAGCTGCAGCCTCCTCATATCCAGTTGTCCCGTTAATCTGTCCTGCCAGAAACAAACCAGGAGCTGTCTTTGATTCCAGGCTGAGTTTGAGATCGCGCGGGTCGCAGAAATCATATTCAATGGCGTAGCCATATTGAAATACCTGAACATCCTCAAGTCCGGGGATGGAGCGGATAATCTGATCCTGTACATCAATTGGAAGTGAGGTTGATATCCCGTTTGGATACACTGTTGGATCGTCCAGTCCTTCTGGCTCAAGAAAAATCTGATGCCGCTCTTTATCGGCAAAGCGCATGATTTTATCTTCGATAGATGGGCAGTAGCGTGGGCCCCGGCTTTTTATCTGGCCTGAATACATCGGGGCGCGCTGGATATTGTCGCGAATAATCTGGTGCGTTTTATCCGAGGTGTAGGTCATGAAGCAGGAAATCTGGGGAACAGTGATTTCGCTGTTCATGAAAGAAAATGGACGGGGCGGATTATCCCCTTTTTGCTCTTCCAGTATGGACCAGTTAATCGTCCGGCCATCCAGACGAGCTGGTGTGCCTGTTTTGAGGCGACCTAAAGGAAGATTGAGCTTCTCCATGGACAGGGCGAGGCCGACAGATGGGGCTTCGCCCACGCGACCCGCCGGGGTTTGTTTTTCACCCTGATGGATAATGCCGCGAAGAAATGTACCGGTTGTGAGAACCAAGGACGTACAGGCAACAGACGTACCATCGGCAAGTACAATACCTGTAACATATTGATTTTCATCGAAAATAATGTCTTCCGCCCCTTGCGGGATAATTGTCAGGTTTGGCGTATTTTGCAGCTCTTCCTGCATGGCCAGGCGGTACAGTTTTCGGTCGGCCTGGGCGCGCGGGCCACGAACAGCCGGTCCTTTCGAGGCATTGAGGATGCGAAACTGGATTCCGGCCTTATCGATGATGCGGCCCATCAGTCCATCAAGGGCGTCAATTTCGCGTACAAGATGGCCTTTGCCCAGGCCGCCAATAGCTGGGTTACAGGACATGGCCCCGATCGTATCAAATTTATGCGTCACCAGAGCTGTTTGCGCACCCATGCGCGCTGCCGCCGCCGCCGCTTCACAGCCAGCATGGCCGCCGCCAATGACAATCACATCAAAACGGGTTTTTCCGGTATATAACATGGTGGATGTTTTACAGCATCCTGTGGATAAATTGCAATAAATTTAGCCTATAAAACAAACTGGCTGAGGTCTTTGTTGCTGGCAAGTACAGCTACTTTTTCTTCGACATTGGCCGCTGTGATCCGCACAACCTTCCCAGATTGATCCGCGGCATCATAGCTGAGATCTTCCAGCAGTTTTTCCATGACGGTCTGTAAACGACGCGCCCCTATATTTTCAACGGATTCATTCACTTTAAAGGCGATATGAGCGATGGCATCAATGGCTGATTCATCAAATTCCAGTGTTACATTCTCCGTCCCCATAAGGGCTTTATACTGGCGCAACAGACAGGCTTCCGTATCCGTCAGAATTTGGCGAAAATCCGCTTCGGTCAAGGGTTTGAGTTCCACACGGATGGGCAGGCGTCCCTGTAACTCGGCCAGAAGGTCCGACGGTTTCGCGTAGTGGAAGGCCCCGCTGGCGATAAACAAGATATGATCGGTTTTTACCGTGCCATGCTTGGTTGATACGGTGGTGCCTTCGATAAGCGGAAGTAAATCGCGCTGCACACCTTCACGGCTGACATCACCACCGCGCACATCCTGCCGTGAGGCGATTTTGTCAATCTCGTCAATAAAAACAATTCCGTTCTGTTGCACGAGGTCAAGGGCGGTTTCAACCAGTTTTTCTTCATCAAGCAGTTTGTCCGCCTCTTCCACCATCACGGTTTTGAGGGCTTCATCAACACGAATTTTGCGCATTTTGGTGCGCGGACCCATGGATTTACCCAGCATATCGCCGATGCTAACCATGCTCATGGACGCCCCCGGCATACCCGGAATATCAAAGCTGGGCATCGGGTTCGCCTGATCCAGCAATTCAATCTCTATTTCACGGTCATTAAAAACGCCCTCTCGCAATTGTTTGCGAAAGGTCTGACGTGTCGCATCGCTGGAATCGGTGCCTACCAACACATTCAGAATCCTATTTTCAGCCGTCAATTCGGCTTCAGCCTCAACTTTTTTACGCATGGCGGCGCGGGTCATGCGTAACCCGATTTCCACTAAATCGCGGATAATGCTTTCAACATCCTTGCCCACATAGCCTACTTCCGTGAATTTGGTGGCCTCCACTTTCAAAAACGGAGCTTCGGCCAGCTTCGCCAGACGGCGCGCAATTTCGGTTTTTCCAACCCCCGTGGGGCCAATCATCAGGATATTTTTGGGGTAGATCTCTTCCTGTAAGGCCGGGTCCAGCTGCTGACGCCGCCAGCGGTTGCGCAAAGCAATGGCTACGGCACGTTTTGCTTCGTTCTGACCGATAATATGGCGGTCCAGTTCTGAAACGATTTCACGGGGAGTAAAAGAGGGAATATCAAGAAGCTGCTGCATCAGTCGGTAATCTTTTCCATGACAATATTATGGTTGGAATAAATGCAGATATCTCCGGCGATTTTCATCGATTGCCGGGCAATATCCTCAAGCGGAAGGGTGGTGTTTTCAATCAAAGCGCGGGCGGCGGCCAAGGCGTAGTTACCCCCTGATCCAATGCCTATCACCCCATCTTCGGGTTCAACAACATCGCCGGTTCCCGACAGAATAAGGGATGTGGTTTTGTCGCATACTGCCATCATGGCTTCGAGTTTGCGCAGATATTTATCGGTGCGCCAGTCTTTAGCGAGTTCGACGCAGGCCCGCAGTAATTGGCCCTGGTGGCTTTCAAGCTTGGCTTCCAGCCGTTCAAACAAGGTAAAGGCGTCTGCGGTCGCCCCGGCAAAACCGGCAATGACCTGACCGTTTTTGCCCAAGCGACGTACCTTACGGGCGTTTGATTTGAGGATGGTGGCCCCAAGTGTCACCTGACCATCCCCCGCAACAACGACTTCGTTGCCGCGGCGCAGAGCCAGAATTGTTGTGGAATGCCAGTTGGATTTATCGTGGGGATTATAGATTTGTGTCATGGGCAGGATATGGCCCAGGAAATAACACAAATCAAGAGGGGGAAGAAAATGGGCAAAAAAAGACCCCGGTACATCACCCTCCTACCACACGGTTTGTCCGGGTGGCACAAGGATTGTACCGGGATCATAGGTGTAAGATAGGGCAGGTTTACGGGAAAAGCAAGGTTTTTCGTGGGAGTTAATAGTTCGTTTTGCGAAATTGGGAAAAATACCCTCTCCCTTAATCCCTCTCCCAGAGAGAGGGAAGCGAGCAGCGCGAGCAGGGAGAGGGGAATAAGAAGGGTTTAAACGCAAAGCACACCAAGTACGCAAAGTTTTCTAGTTGTCATTCCCTGAATTTGCGGTAAGCAAAGTCTAAGGGAATCCATGGGGTAAGACAGGATTGCCTTAGAATGCTGCGCATTCAGGCAATGATTTATCCTGTTTTTCATGAATTTCCCCGTAATTTATCCCTGAAAATAGCCGCATCGATGGTCCA
>CAMLMM010000081.1 GCA_946481105.1 uncultured Alphaproteobacteria bacterium | reverse complement strand
ATCGGAATTCTTTGTCCGCCTGGGCGATCACCTGATAGGTTCGGCCGAACTTGTTGAAGTCGTTCACATAGAGCGAACCCAGATATATCTGCATCGTGCTGAATACATCCTGAACATCAACACCTAGCTGCATGGCTTTGGTACGGTCCAGATTGGCATAGAGCTGCGGTGAACTGATCTTATAGCTGGAGAACACACTGGAGAGTTCTGGCGTTTGCCATGCCTTTCCCTGAACGGCTTTCATCGCCTGATCGAGAGCCTCGTAGCCTAAATCCGTTCTGTCTTCGACCTGCAGTTTAAATCCGCCAATGGTACCAAGGCCCATAACTGGCGGCGGCGGAAAAATGGCGATAAACGCTTCTTTAATACCGCCGAATTTTTGTTGCAGCTTGCCAGCAATAGCCAGGCCCGACAGATCGTCACCTTTCCTTTCGTCGAAAGGTTTCAGCGTGACAAATACAATACCAGCGGATGAACTGTTCATAAATCCATTAATCGACAGGCCGGGGAACGCAACGGCACTTTCCACGCCGGGTTCCTTCATGGCGATTTCTGACATGGCGCGGATAACTTTTTCCGTACGCTCCAGCGTGGCGCCATCCTGCAACTGGGCAAAGCTGACCAGATATTGTTTATCCTGTCCGGGGACAAAACCGGGTGGAACAACCTGGAATCCTATATAAGTCGCGCCCAGCAAAATGAGATAAATAAAGATTGCAATCGATTTACGCCCCAGCAGACCTTTGACGCTACGGCTATAACCATTGGAGCTTGCATGGAAAAATTTATTGAATCCGCGGAAAAATCCGCCGAATACCTTATCCATGCCACGCGTCAGGAAATCTTTTGGCGCATCATGGCTTTTCAGCAGGATAGCCGACAGGGCAGGTGAAAGTGTCAGCGAGTTAAAGGCTGAAATAATCGTCGAGAATGAGATGGTGAGGGCAAACTGACGGTAGAACTGCCCGGTCAGGCCGCTGATAAACGCAATCGGGATAAACACGGCACATAGAACAAGCGCAATCGCGATGATGGGACCGGTTACTTCGCGCATAGCTTTGAGAGTGGCATCACGCGGAGATAGGCCGTCTTCAATATTCCGTTCGACGTTTTCCACTACGACGATAGCGTCATCCACCACAATCCCGATGGCAAGCACGAGTCCGAATAACGACAAAGCGTTAATCGAGAAACCAAACATATGCATGATGGCGAAGGTACCGATAATAGATACTGGTACGGCCAGAAGCGGGATAATGGAAGCGCGCCATGTCTGCAGGAACAGGATAACCACAATAACCACCAGCGCGATAGCTTCGAGGAGCGTATGAACCACGGCTTTAATGGAGTCGCGCACGAAAATGGTTGGGTCGTAAACGATGCTGTAATCGAGATCTTCCGGGAAGTTCTTTTTCAGTTCTTCCATCGTTTTGCGAACCTGATTTGAAATCTCGATTGAGTTGGAACCCGGAGCCTGGAAAATCGGGATAGCGGCCGCATACTGATTGTCAAGCAGGGAGCGCAGGCCATAGCTGGCAGCGTCCACCTCGATACGCGCGACATCATGCAGGCGGGTAATTGCCCCCTGGTCCTGTTTGACAATGATATCGCCGAATTCTTCGCTGTCGGTCAGGCGCCCTTGGGCATTCACAGGCAATTGGACACTGATACCATCATCGTAGGGTGGGCCGCCAATAACCCCGGCGGCAACCTGGATATTCTGCCCGCGAATGGCGTTAATGACATCTTGCGCTGTCAAATTGCGCTCGGATATTTTCTGGGGATTTAGCCAGATACGCATGGCGTAATCACCAGAACCAAAGAGCATGACACTGCCGACGCCCTGAATTTTTGCCAGCTGATCCTTGACGTTGAGTGTTGCGTAGTTGCGCAAATAAAGCATGTCATATTTGCCTTTGGGTGATTTCAGGTGAACCACCATCGTCAGGTCGGGGGAACTTTTGGTCGTTGTTACGCCAAGCTGCCGCGTCACCTCAGGTAAGCGTGGAAGTGCCTGATTAACCCGGTTTTGTACCAGCTGGGCAGCCAAATTAGGGTCGGTGCCAAGCTTGAAGGTGATGGTTAATGATAACTGGCCATCCGATGTCGCTTGTGACGACATATAAAGCATGTTTTCAACCCCGTTTATCTGCTCTTCAAGCGGAGTAGCAACGGTTTCAGCAATGGCTTTGGGGTTGGCGCCGGGAAATTGGGCGCGTACGACAACGGACGGCGGCACGACCTCCGGGTATTCCGATATCGGCAAATTGAACATGGATATCAGGCCTGCCAGGAAAATGACAATCGATATCACAGCCGCGAAAATAGGGCGGTCGATGAAAAATTTAGAGAGGTTCATGTTGGAAGGCCTTTCTAGCCGATTAACCAGTTATTTCCTTGACCTGTACTTTCATGTCAGGACGCAATTGCTGTATCCCCTCAACGACGACACGGTCGCCGGATTGAATTCCTTTCAGCACGATACGGTTTTCACTGACTTTCTGGCCGGGGGTGATTTCACGATAGGCAATCTTGTTGTCCTTATCGACGATAAAGACAAATTTCTTGTTCTGGTCATTGCCAATGGCATGTTCCGGCACCAGAAGGGCCGTGCTGTCCAGGCCATTTGCGAGATTAACATTCACGAACATACCTGGCATCAGCGTGCCATCTTCATTGGGGAACTTGGCCCGTGCGCGGATAGTGCCTGTGGTCGTATTAATCCGGTTGTCGAAGCTGAAAATTGTACCCTTATAGGATTTTGATTCATCATTCGGGAATGAAAGCTCAACTGGAATTTGTTGTTCCTGATCCGATGTGCTCGCGCTGGAACGTATATGCTTCACATAGGTCTGCTCATCAACCTCGAAGTCGGCATAAATGCCGTCATTTGATACGATAGTTGTCAGCAAGGGCGCGTTAGGTGAGGTTTGAACAAGATTTCCAACTGTAATTTCCGCACGGCTGATACGCCCGGAAATAGGGGCTTTGACAAAAGCGTGGTCGAGATCGAGTTTTGCCTGTTTTAGGCTGGCTTCAGCGGCTTTAATATTCGCTTGAGCGATACGGTTGGCATTGCTGCGTTCGTCAAGCATACTTTGGGCGATAGCCTGTGTCTGTATCAGGTTATTGGCGCGATCCAATTCGCTTTTGGCGTATTTTGCATTGGCGTAGGCGGCACTCAGGTTAGCTTCTGCTTTTTCAACAGCGGCCTCATAGAGTGTGGGGTCGATAACAAATAAGACATCGCCTGCGGCTACCGTCTGACCGTCCTTGAATTTTATTTCAACAATTTTGCCACCAACTTCAGGCCGGATTTCGGCTGAATCAACGGCCTGGAGGCGACCAGGATACTGAGACCAGACACGTACATCCTGTTCCACAACGGTTTGAACAGGGACGGTTGGAGTTTGAGGGGCTTCGGCGGCGGCTGGGGGCGTATCAGCCTCCGCGCTGGTATGATAAAATCCTGCTCCGACAACAATGGCAGACGAGACTAAAGCGGTCCCAAGCAGTAAGGAATATTTCCGGGCAAAGCCGCGTGTCTCTAACATGATTTCTCTCCCAACTCATGTTTTTAAATATTAATTTTGGCCGTCCCTTCCACAAGGTAGGCCTGAACCTGCGTTTATAATTAGTTACTGATATGGATTACTCTTGTATTTAATCAAGTGAAGTTTCTTATGCAACCGTAAAAATAATTATAGAAATAGGTTTTCCTGAGGAATTACTTATATATATTGTGTTATTGAACGGAATTTCTGTAGTAGGTTGCCGCCATGAGCAAAGCTTTTACCAAAGAAACGGACGGCGAAGGTCCGGATGATGACGGGCTGGACGAACCGGACCCAATCCCCGCCAATGTCAAAAACCTGATGACCCCACATGGATTTGCCACTCTGCAGGAAGAATATCGCTTTCTGATGAAAGAAGAGCGCCCGAAAATAGTAGAAATTGTTTCCTGGGCTGCGGGTAACGGCGACAGATCCGAGAATGGTGACTATCTTTATAACAAAAAACGCCTGCGTGAAATTGACCGCCGGGTGCGTTACCTCACCAAGCGTCTTGAAACGGCAGAAGTTGTTGATCCCCAGAAACAGCAGGGGATCGAGCAGGTTTTCTTTGGCGCTACTGTCACTTATGCGTACGATGATGGTACGGAAATAACGGTTAAACTTGTTGGTGTTGACGAAGCTGAAATGTCCGAAGGAAAAATCAACTGGCTTTCACCAGTTGCGCGAGTCCTGATGAAATCACGGATAGGGGATATAGTTGAACTGCGCGTGGGGGGAAACGCGCAGTCCATAGAAGTCATCGAGATACAGTACGTAATTTAGTTTTACGCGGCGTGAATATGCACGTATTTTGCGCCATTCTTTTGAAGGATTTTCTGGGCGACATCTTTTTTGTTTTGATCGGCGGTCCTAACCCACAGCATTAATCCACCTTTGCGCATTTGCGCAGCAATCATGTTCTGCAAACGCAGCCCAACCGCCAGAACAATAAGTGATCCTATAAGGGCTCCGGCCAAGCTTCCTGATAGAATAGCAATCAGCAAAATTACATTAGTGGCGGATTTGGCAGCTAAAGCAGCAGCACAGCCACCGACATAGGCCGAGCACCCTATAATAACACCTGATCCAATCACTTTTTCTTCAGGACGGATGGAAATCCCGCGTGGCGCATGATTTTCCATCCAGCTTAAGGCATTGCCCTTTTGTTCTTCCAGAAGTGGTTCACTTTCCACAGCGGCAACACTTATGTCTGTTCTCGCGAAAGCGGTGCCCTCCAGTTCAGCCACGGCAACATCCAGTTTATGGGAGTCATCAAACACGCCTACAGCTTCATAATAGCGAGGATGCATTTTGGAGTTCCTTTCTTTAAGCGGCATGGCAGATAGGCTGCCAGTGCGTCGTATATTGTAATACGATAACTTTCCAATACGCTGCCCGGTTCCTTAAAGTTTAATTATTTAAAGAACTTTCGCTTTAGGGTGAGAATAAAACGCTAATATATTAAACTATTAGGTTTCCCCGGCTGACAAGATCGTTAAGGTCGAGGGAACCGGAATTGGACAAAGTTGCCACTTGCTGAAAATTATCCCCGCCGCCATCAGCATCGACTGAAACAATTGTGCTGCCCTGATCCTGAGTTAAGGAAACAAAGTCCGATATGGCCTGAGTTAATGGGTCGTACGACTCAATAAGCGCAGATATGTCAAGGGAATCACCTTCGGATATCCTGAAATCTGCGATATTATCTCCCGCATCATTCATACTGAGCAACATGAATGTATCTGCGCCGGAATCACCGTATAATGTGTCTGCTCCTTTGCCGCCGACGAGAATATCGTTTCCTTCGCCACCATAGAGCGTATCAGCCCCATCCAAAGCATTGACGTTGTAAAACGAGGTGCCAGAGGCCATTTTCAAGAGAACAATGTCACCGCCAATAAGGATATCGTTTCCTTTGCCGCCATAAAGGGCATCGGTTCCATCGTTGCCAAGATGAAGGTCGTTTCCGTCCCCAGATGTGACGATGTCATTGCCTTTGCCCCCATACAGCCGATCATTACTTGATGTACCCAGAATAATGTCGTTTCCATCCAGACCGTAGATGTTACTGCCAGACCCCATAATAATATTATTATTGTTGTCACCGTAATAGGCGCCAGCAGCAGCTACTTCAATCGTAACCGTGGCATTATCCATGCCGCCATGACCATCCTGTACCGAATAACTGAAAGAGTCGCTCCCCGTATTTCCCGACATAGGCGCATAGCTAAAATCGCCAGTTTCAGAGATATAGACGATGCCCTGGGCCTGGGTATGGATGATGCCGGGTGACGTGGTTAAAGCATCACCGTCGATATCAGTATCGTTAGTAAAGAGATTTCCGGAAATGGTGTCACCCATAGTGGTGAAAGCATCGTCCACAGCATCCGGGATGTCGTTGACAGGGGCGATGTTAATGGTAACAGTCGCCGTATCCGCGTTACCATTTTCATCGCGAACGGTGTAGGTAAAGCTGTCCATGCCAAAGAAGTTGGCGGCGGCCATATATTGGAAGTTGCCGTTTTCGGACAGGAGAACCGTGCCGCCCATCGCTGTCGTCAGGCTGGCGGCCAGAACGCTAAGGGCCTTGCCATTGGATTGCGTATCGGCGCCATTTCCATTATCGGCGAAAAGATTGCCGAGAACCGTGGTATCCTCATTTTCAGTGAAAACATCATCCTGCGCGGTCACAATATCCGGCGGCAGGGGCGGGTTGCCTGTTACCAGGATTGTCATGTTGCCGGAAAGCCCGGCTACGTTGGATAATTTAACAATGTCAACAAAATCATAGGCCGTTCCTGAACCGTCACGATCAACACTAACGATAGAGTTACCCAGGCCGTCTTCGGTGATGCGGACAAAACTGGCCAGGTCACCACCATTGGTTTGGTATAAGGTAAGAAGATTTTGTACGTCTATCTTGTCACCTTCGCTGGCTTGGAAGTCCTGGATGGTGTCCATGCCGCTATAGGCGCTGGCATCCAGAAAAACAAATGTGTCTGCGCCGGTGCCACCATTAAGAATGTCAGCGCCGTTGCCGCCCTCAAGGCGGTCGTCGCCAGCACCCGTTACAATCGCGTCGATACCGGCATCGCCAGAAATGTCGTCGTTCCCGGTAGTGCCTGTAATGATATTGTCATTGGCATTTCCCTGGAGAGTGAGACCCGCGCCTGCGTGAATAGTCAGGTCGGATAGCAGATGCATGGGGTAGGGGCCGGGATTGTTGATGATATGATCGTATCCCAGATCAAGGGCTATGAAGTCGCTTAACCTGTCGCCAACAACTTCGTAGGCATCGTAGTCCAGATGCCACTGATCTTTTGGCCAGCTTGTCTGCCATCCGGGTGTCGTGTTTGGCATATCGGCAAGCATAGGCAAATCGGCATAATTTACAGCCAGATGCAGGTTTTTATGGGCCATGGCCAATTCCTGCTGGGCTGTTCTCACGTAATTCAGGCCGAGATTGGTGGCGTCTATGGTGCTTTGGGGTATGCCTGCGGCGTGCGCGCCGGCGGTATTAAAATTACCGGTCTGCATCATATAAATCTGAACATCGCTTCCAAGGCGGTCAATCAGATAGTTAAATACAGCCAGCGTAGCGTTTTTATAAGTCAATGCCATGGCTTCGCGCGCAGCCGCAGTTGATTTTGAACCTATATTATAGGCATCCGACTCGCCCTGGCCCCAGATAAGAACAGGGGTGACGGCCCCTTTGGCCCGCAGGTCGTTTATTTGCGTCAAAATCATATCCGCTGCACGTATCAGCAGATTGCCAGCAGCGTTTTTAGATGGATACCACCAGGTCGCGTCAGGTTTGCTGTTCATATCGCCATTGACAACAGAACCACCTATGGCCGTATCAAGATAGACACCTTTCTTATCCTTCATAACGGTATAGGCTTCATTAAATCCTGCCTGGGTTTTTAATCCAGATTCGATTCGGGTCAGCCCCGACTCGCTATCGTTTGAAAGAATGCGCATATTCGACGAATTGGATTGGCCAAGCGTGCTGGCGATGATAATTTTTTTGCCGGACGTAACCAGATTATCCGCGGTTGAAAAATCGGTCGCGTTCACACCTGAAAGAGTGGTCAGCAACTCTTCGCCTGCCGGGCCGGAAGCGCCATCCTTATCAAAGTAAATTTCGGTTCCGGTGCCGCCTTGACGAATATTGATATAGCCATCATTCAGCGGATCGGAGCCCGTGTAATGAACGGCACGAAGCAATTCGGCCACATTGATTTTATCTCCATTGGCGCCTGTCTGAAAATCATTGATAGACGAGGATTTGGGCAGAGTGTCAGCCAGATAATCCGAACCAAATTTATACGTGTCTTTACCTGCGCCGCCCAGATAAGCATCCTGTCCTGATCCCATCATAAAGATGTCATCGCCGGCACCCCCATCGACCGCGTCATTACCGCGGCCACCAAGCAG
>CAMLMM010000080.1 GCA_946481105.1 uncultured Alphaproteobacteria bacterium | reverse complement strand
TACTGATCAGCCTCTCCTTCTGGACAGGCTTGATGAGTACGGCGCTGACAGACCACTTGCTCGCTTCGTTCAACAAATCCGGGTTCTGATCACCGGTCACCAAAATCAGGGGAATATCAGCCCGGCGTCCGCGCACCGCCTTGATAAATTCAAATCCGTCTACCGGGGTCATGCGGATATCCAGCACGATGAGGGAAATATCGGCAGCCAGCAGCGCCATGCCCTTGCTGCCATCCGTCGCCTCAATAACAGTATAACCCGCATCACTCAGGTAACGGCATAGCTGCATCCGGACAAAATCGTTGTCTTCAACGACAAGGATTTTTCCAGCCTGAGCGGAGGTATTCGGCGACATATTGATTGACTTCTTTCCCCAGAGAACCAAAAAGGGTAATATGAAATGTTCTTACGAATCTAAATCAACCTTTAATCCTTTGCAATCACTCATTAAATCCCTATTCTTTTTATAGGATATTATGGAACCACTTGTAATTTTTGGCGTGGCAGGTTTTTGCTGCCTGCTTACTCTCTCCATTATCGACCTGCGCACCTGGCTTTTACCTGATTGGCTAAATCTCATTTTCGCCCTGCTTGGCATCGGCTTCCATGCTGCAACGCAATTTGTTTATCTTGAGCCCTTACACATGATGCTCGGTGGCTTGGTTGGCGCGGGAGTCCTTTACCTTATCCGCATGGGGGGCAACTGGTATTATAAACAGGACACGCTTGGCCTGGGCGATGTAAAGCTCCTGGGGGCCGCCGGGCTTTGGCTTGGCCCAGCTGATGTGGTTATGGCAATGACAATCGGTGCTTTCTGCGGTTTACTCCATGGCTTGGGTGTCGGGGTTGCAAAAGCCATCAGGGGAAAAAAACGTCCTGACTTCCAGCGCCTGATGATTCCTGCCGGCCCCGGTTTCTGCGCCGGAATCATTTTGACCTTTGTATGGAAATATATTGGCTTTTGAAAAATTAATGGGGGCAACTAATCACTCTCGTGTTGCCCCCACTTCCGACACCATCGCATGAATTAGTTAATAAAAAATTACCAGACTGGACAATGCGAAATACGCATTTTAGGTTTACCCCATGACAATGCCATTCCTCGCCAAACATCTCCTCGACATCGCTTCGCTTCCGGATAACGACATTCATCTTATCATGGACAAGGCGGCCTTTTTTAAAAAGACCCTCTTCATGGGCAAGGTACCGCTGACCCTGACAGGTAAAGTTGTTTTGACCCTGTTCACCGAAAATTCCACGCGCACGCGTACGTCATTTGAAATGGCCGCGTTGCGTCTCGGGGCATCCCTCATGAACTGGGATGAGAAAATCAGTTCCGCGCAGAAAGGCGAAAGCTTCAGCGACACACTGCGTTACCTGAGCGGTTATGGCCCAGATGCCCTGATTGTCCGTCACCATGAATATAATGCCCCTCACTACATCCGCCGTTTTGTAAACTGCCCCATTATCAATGCCGGGGACAGCTGGCGCGAACACCCGACCCAGGCTCTGCTCGACGCATTCACGATGATGGAATTCACCGATAAAAAACTGGGTGAATTAACCGTCGCCATTATCGGTGATCTGGTCCATAGCCGCGTCGCCAACTCAAACATCGCCCTGCTCACACGTATGGGCGCGCGTATCCACTTGATCGCCCCGAAAAATCTCCAGCCGCAAAAATTACCGGAAGGCAACATTCATGTGTTTGATACGGTGGAGGCCGGGATTAAAGATTGCGATGTCGTGATGGCCCTCCGCATCCAGAAAGAACGCATGGAAGCATCCGACATCCCGAATGACACGGCCTATTTCCACAGCTTCGGTTTAACGCAGGAACGTATGGCTCTCGCAAATCCGAAAGCCATCATCATGCACCCTGGCCCGATGAATCGCGGTGTCGAAATTGCCGATGACGTGGCGGACGACCCGCGGCGCAGCGTGATATTCGAACAGGGCGCTAACGGTGTGCCGGTACGCATGGCGGTGCTCGATTTATTGCTGACTACGGTTTAATTTATCTTCCAGCGCCTTCACAGCCGTGAAGAATTTTTCTGTCGTATCTTTGACAAACGGGTTATCCCGCTGAATGGCCATAAACAACTCTTCGCTGTCATAGCGTATAAGCTCGACCATATCATTGAGCAGCGCATAGGTTTTCGTCTGTTGATGGATAAGCGGCACATCCATATGAACAAAGACTTTGGCAATCATATGCGTCAGTCCCTGCACATAGGCCATTTCCTGATCATGGCCTTCCGGTGTTGTAGTGTGCACCTTCAACCCCAGCGCCCGCTCCAGAAACTCGGTCACACATGCGGTACGATCTCCCTGCACCGGACACAGAGTCACATTCATTCCATGTATGCCATTCTTGCCGCTTTGCGGACCGAATAACGGGTGAAGGCTGACGCTGTCGACATCTGCTGGTAGATTATCTTGCATGATTTTGACAGGTTTGCATTTCACCGAACATAAATCGATAACCAGCTGACCCGGACGCAAAAATGGTTTTATCTCTTTGACCGTTGCCTCAAGCGCCGGGACCGGAACGGCCAGTATCACGATATCGGCTGACGCCGCCGCCGCGATGTCTCCAACAGTTATATTATAAAGTGAATCAATATCGCCCAGATCTTTATATTTGTCCGTGACTGTGACATCAAAATAAGGGATCAGATATTTCAGCATAAAGGCGCCAAACGCACCGACGCCGATCACACCACATTTTTGTTTTGCTTTTTTCACAGGAATGCTCTTTCTTATGTGTCACAGGAAGCGTTTTAACATATATAACCATCACTGGTGATTTAAAAGATGGAAACACTACTTAACCACATCCAACTCACAGGGTTAATGGGAATTATCGGCGGGTATCTGCTCGGTTCCATCCCGTTCGGTCTGGTTCTATGTTATTCCTTCGGGTATGGGGACATCCGCAAAATCGGGTCGGGCAATATCGGCGCAACCAATGTTCTCCGCACCGGGAATAAATTTCTGGCCCTCCTGACACTCCTTCTGGACAGCAGCAAAGGTCTGATTGCCGTACTCATCGCAGCAGCCTTCTTTGACAAACACGCCATGTTTGGTGCCGCCCTGGGGGTTGTTCTGGGGCACAACTTTCCTGTCTGGCTTAAATTCAAAGGTGGCAAAGGTGTTGCGACCACGCTCGGTACCTTCATCGCATTATCATGGCCGGTGGGTCTTGCTTGTTGCGCGACATGGCTGGTTGTCGCATTGGCCTCACGCATCTCATCGCTTTCCGCATTGGTGGCCCTCGCCATGGCGCCCATTTACGTCGCGGCTTTTGGTGACCATAAACAGGTCTATCTGTTCGGACTGATTTCATTGATAGGCTGGATACGTCACCGCCCGAATATTGAACGCCTGTTGAAAGGCGAAGAACCTAAAATCGGGAAAAAAGCCGCGTCATGAACGAAGCCCGCGAAAGACTGGCATGGCTGCGCCTGTCCCGCACCGAAGGGATCGGGCCGATTACATTTTACCGTTTATTGCAACGTTATAAATCTGCGTCACGCATTATCGAAGCCATTCCAAACCTGACACAGAAAAAACCCGTCACGCTGTATGATGAAACACTGGCGCTGCTTGAAATTGATGCGTTGATGAAATTAAAAGGCCGCCTGATTATCAAGACAGACGAAGAATATCCGAAATCATTGGCCGCAATTGAAGATGCGCCACCCGTGTTGAGTGTTATCGGCAATATCAATTTACTCCAGCATAAATCGGTGGCCTTGGTTGGATCGCGTAACGCCTCGCTGAATGGACGCAAGCTTGCCGGACGTATGGCAAAGGAACTGGGTGATGCTGGTCTGGTTATCACCTCAGGTCTGGCGCGTGGTATTGACACCGCTGCGCATGAGGGTGCTTTGGCTACGGGCACTATCGCCGTCGTAGCGGGCGGCGTGGATGTGATTTATCCGCGCGAAAACACCGACTTATATAATAACATCCGTGAAAATGGTCTCGTTGTGTCGGAATGCGCCCTGGGCATGCAACCCCTTGCCCAGCATTTCCCGAAACGGAACCGCATCGTCTCCGGCCTGTCCAGCGGCGTGGTGGTCATCGAAGCCAATCTGAAATCCGGGTCGCTTATTACGGCACGTATGGCGGGCGAACAAGGCCGTGACGTTATGGCCGTTCCCGGTTTTCCCCTGGACCCGCGTTCCGAAGGCACCAACGCGTTAATCCGTGATGGCGTGACCCTGGTCAGGGATGCGGCCGATGTTCTGGAACAGCTTGGTTCCTTCCTGCGGCCACAGGCTCCTGTGACATCATTTTCCGAAATAGTTGGATTTGCCGAAGAAAATCACGATATGTTTGGCGGTTCCTCTGGCCTGGACGTAGAAACGCGCATCCGCGCTCTTTTATCCACGACCCCTATCGCAGTTGACGAAATCATTCAGTCATGCAATTTGAGAAGTGCGGATGTGCAAAGCGCACTTCTGGAAATGGAATTGGAAGGGACTGTTCAGCGCCTGCCCGGAAACCGGGTTTGCCTGGCAAAATAGCCCGCGAGATAGGAAAACATGAGCGCTGAAAACCTTGTAATTGTTGAGTCGCCTGCCAAAGCCAAGACTATTAATAAGTATCTCGGGAAAGATTACACCGTTCTGGCCTCATACGGCCATGTCCGCGATCTGGTCGCCAAGGACGGTGCCGTAAAGCCGGATGAAGATTTCAGCATGAGCTGGGAACTTTCCGACCGTGCCGCTAAAACCGTTAAGGATATCAGCAGCGCGGTTAAGGCCGCTGACACCGTTTATCTCTGCACTGACCCTGACCGTGAAGGGGAAGCCATTTCCTGGCATATTCAGCAGATACTCGATGATAAAAATCTGCTCGCGAAAAAAACCGTCCATCGCGTGACGTTCAACGAGATCACCAAGACCGCCATCAAAGCTGCGTTTGAAAAACCACGCCAGCTGGATACGCCGTTAATCGAAGCATATCTTGCGCGCCGTGCGCTCGACTTTCTTGTCGGCTTTACTCTCTCTCCTGTCCTGTGGCGGAAACTGCCGGGGTCGAAATCGGCTGGACGTGTCCAGTCGGTCGCGCTGCGTCTCATCTGCGAACGCGAAGCCGAAATCGAAGCCTTCAAAAGCGATGAATACTGGAGCATTCACGCCCGTATGCAAACACCGGAAGGCGCGACTTTCCTCGCGCGCCTGACTCATCTGGCCGGCAATAAACTTGATAAGCTGGATATCACCAATGGCGAAATGGCCGAAGCCGCCGTTAAGCGCATCCTGAACAAAAGCCTGTCGGTACAGAAGGTTGAAAAGAAACAGGTTCGTCGCAACCCGTTCCCGCCATTCATTACTTCCAGCCTGCAGATGGAAGCCTCACGCAAGCTGCGTATTTCCGCCAGCCAGACGATGCGCCTCGCGCAACAACTTTATGAAGGCGTGGATATCGGTGGTGAAACCGTCGGTCTGATTACCTATATGCGTACCGATGGCATCACCTTGTCGGATGATGCTATTTTTCAGGCGCGCAACCAGATTGAAAAAGACTTTGGCAAAAAATACCTGCCTGACTCGCCACGTATGTATAAGAGCAAGGCAAAAAACGCGCAGGAAGCACACGAAGCTATTCGCCCCACCGATTTGTCACGCCGCCCGCAGGATGTCGCCCGTTATCTGGATGACAAACAGGCCGCACTTTATGAATTGATATGGAAGCGTACCATCGCCTGCCAGATGGAAAACGCCATTCTTGATCAGGTCGCTGCTGATCTGTCCGATGGCACTGATGATGTTGTCCTCCGTGCCACTGGCTCAACCATTGCATTTGACGGCTTCCTGACTCTCTACCGCGAAGACGAGGACGACCCGGTGGAAGGTGAAGATAACGACGAAAATCGCCGTCTGCCAAACCTTGCCGAAGGCATGGATTTGCGTACGCAGGAAGTCACGCCGGAACAGCATTTCACCCAGCCACCACCACGTTACTCCGAAGCATCGCTGGTAAAAAAACTGGAAGAAATGGGCATTGGCCGCCCGTCAACCTACGCGTCCATCATGCAGGTGTTGCAGGATCGCGACTATGTCACGCTTGATAAACGCCGTTTCGTGCCCGAGGACCGTGGCCGCCTGGTGACGACCTTCCTGAAGCGCTATTTTGAGCGCTATGTCGATTACGATTTCACCGCCAATCTCGAAGATGAGTTGGATGCGATTTCATCGGGCCAGGTTTTCTGGAAGGACGCGCTGCGCCAGTTCTGGACCGGATTCAAAAACGCGGTCGATGGTACAAAAGATTTGACCATCACCGCTGTTCTTGATGCACTCGACGAAGAACTCGGGCCACATTTCTTCCCGGTCACATCAGAAAACCCTGACCCACGCAAATGCCCGTCCTGCGCCGATGGCCGTCTGTCACTGAAAGTCGGCAAATTTGGTGCATTTATTGGCTGTTCCAATTATCCGGAATGCCGTCACACGCGCCCGCTGGTCGTACAAAGTGGCGAAGCTCTGGAAGATGCGAATGCCGGGGCCGGTATCGACAACCAGCCGAAAATTCTTGGCACTGATCCGGGTACAGGCCGCACCGTGTCCGTGCGTAAAGGCCCGTACGGTCCTTATGTCCAGATCGATGTGCCGGAAGGTTCCGCCGATAAACCAAAACGCCAAGGCATTCCACGTGGCACACCTGTTGACCAGGTCACGCTCGAAGCGGCGCTGAAACTGCTGGCACTGCCACGCCTCGTGGGCATGCACCCGGAAACCGGCGATAAAATCGAAGCAGGTATCGGTCGCTTCGGTCCGTACATCAAATATCAAAGCAAGTTCAAATCCATTCCGAAGGATGAAGACGTCCTGACCATCGGGATGAACCGTGCGGTAGAACTTTGCGCGCTGATGGGTGAGAAAAAAGCATTTACACGCAAAACCAAAACAGCAGCGAAGAAAGAACCGGCGGCGAAGAAACCAGCCGCCAAGAAAAAGGCCGCCGCGAAAAAGCCTGCGGCCAAAAAGTCAGCCGCTAAAAAACCGGCTGCAAAAAAGAAAGCCGCTTCGACTGAATAGGATATTTTATTCTTGACATTACGAGAATATTTTCCTATTTTATAAGTAAGTTTGAAGCCAGCTTTCGACCCGCGCATTGTGACGCGGCATAGTCATATGCACTGCTGAAGAGAACCCACGAAAACTTTTTCTTAAAATCGCAAAACGAACTGAGTTTGACTCTCAAAACGTCTGATTTTTTGAGCAAACGAACTAATAGACCTCTAAAATTATCAGCCCTGACGGACCAGTCCCAGCAAAGCGGACGACATACGATTCCCCTGCGCGGCGGCGGCAATGGACAATTCCATCAACGCCTTGGAATTCACCAGGTCAGTCTGCTCTTTGGCAAGGTCAGCATCGGAAATCGCCGACTGCGCTTCAATGGTGCTGTTAATCTCATTATCGACTACATCATTACGTGTCGTAAACGCCTGCAAAGCTGACCCTAAATCCGAACGATAGGACGATAAATTCTGAATGGCCGTATCCAGTTCCGCCGATGTTGCCGCCGCCGAAGCCGGAGTCAGCAAGGCGGTCGCGCTGCCGCCAGCCGCCGGAGTCAGCCCCAGCCCCGTGGTTGAAATGTCGACCGATGACAAATCGGCACTCAACGTATTAGTGGCATCTGTCCCCGCCTGGAAGGTCTGGTTATAACTGCCATCCAGCAAATTCTGACCATTGAAATTGGTCTGCGTGCTGAGGTTATTCAGTTCAGCCGCCAGGTTTTGATATTCATCATTAATGGCACTGCGCGAATTGGCATCAAGCGCGCCGGAATTCGCCTGGGTCGCCAGCTCTTTCATGCGGTTCAGCATGTTACCGGCTTGCTCTAAGGCGCCATCCGCTGTTTGCAGAACGGATGTTCCCTGTAACAAATTTGTGGATGACTGGCGCAGCGTCGATACATCCGACATCAATTGCGTGGCGACAGCCAGACCCGCTGCATCATCGGATGCTTTATTAATCTTCTTGCCGGATGCCACATGCCCCAGTGCAGAATTATGGGCCCGCTCATTGCGATTGATATAGGATGTGGATGTGTTTCCGGACGTTGCGGAATAAATGGAC
>CAMLMM010000079.1 GCA_946481105.1 uncultured Alphaproteobacteria bacterium | reverse complement strand
CCTGTCATCTCCGATGGGGCATATGATGAACTGCGCCGAAAATTGCAGGAGATGGAACAGCAATACCCCGATTTGAAGCAGGCGGATAGCCCATCCAATAAGGTAGGGGCCGCGCCTGCCCGAGGATTTAGCACCATACAGCACAGCATGCCGATGTTGTCATTATCCAACGCATTTGAAGAAAGTGACGTGACGGATTTTGTGGCGCGTATACGCAAATTCCTGAGCCTCAAAGATGGCGATGTTCTTGAATTTGTTACCGAACCGAAAATTGATGGGTTGTCATGCTCATTGATTTATCAGGATGGGGTGTTTGTGCAGGCTGCAACGCGCGGTGATGGTATTACAGGCGAAGATATCACGGAAAATATACGCACCATCGCTGATGTCCCGAAAGAATTGAAAGGGCCTGTCCCGGCGCAACTGGAAGTGCGGGGTGAAATATATATGCGCCGGGATGAGTTTCAGGCGTTGAATAAAGCGCAAGCCGAAAAAGGCGAGAAGATATTCGCCAACCCGCGCAATGCCGCTGCCGGAAGTGTACGTCAGTTGAATAAGAATATCACGGCCACGCGTCCCTTACGGTTTTTTGGATATTCATTGGGCAGTGTGTCTGAGCCATTTGCCGATACGCAGCAGGGAATCCGCGAGCGCCTGGAAAAACTAGGTTTTCCGCAGGCACGACCGCAGGCAGTATGTGAAGATGCAATATCCATCATGGAATATTATCATCAGGTTGAAGAGCAGCGGCCCGTTCTGCCCTATGATATTGATGGTGTAGTTTATAAAGTTAACCGCCTGGATTACCAGGAGCGTCTGGGCTTTGTCGCCCGCGCGCCCCGTTGGGCCATTGCGCATAAATTCCCGGCGGAACAGGCGGTTACCATTATTCGTCATATCGGCGTGCAGGTCGGGCGCACCGGGGCTTTAACGCCTGTTGCCGATCTGGAACCGATTACCGTGGGCGGCGTGGTCGTTTCACGGGCCACGCTGCATAACGAAGACGAAATTATCCGCAAGGATATTCGTGTGGGCGACCATGTGGTTATTCAACGCGCCGGAGATGTCATCCCGCAGGTCGTGTCGGTGGTGACGGATAAGCGTCCGGCAAATTCCATTCCTTATAAATTCCCCGATATCTGTCCCATCTGTCAGTCGCAGGCGATTCGGGAAGAGGGGGAAGTCGCCCGGCGTTGCACTGGTGGGCTTATCTGCCCGGCGCAGGCGGTGGAACGGCTGAAACATTTCGTTAGCCGGAATGCATTTGATATTGAAGGTCTTGGCAGCAAAATTATCGAGGAATTTTACGCCGAAGGACGCATTAAATCCCCAGCGGATATATTCCGTTTAGAAAATTTTGATAAGGGCAGCCTTACGCCGCTGCGCAGCCGCGAAGGCTGGGGCGACTTATCGGTAAAAAATCTTTATCAAGCTGTTGCCAATCGCAAAACCATTGGCCTTGACCGCTTTATTTATGCCTTGGGTATACGGCAGGTCGGTGAGTCAACGGCACGGCGTCTGGCGGCGCATTATCACACGGTCGATGCCTGGCAAAAAGCCATGGTAGCGGCGCATGATGTAACGTCGGCAGCCTATGCCGACCTTCTCACCATTGAAGATATTGGCGGCAGTGTGGCTGGCGACTTGATCGCGTTTTTTGAAGAGCCCCATAATCGTGATGTTGTGGCCGACCTTTTAACCATGGTGGATATTCAGCCATATACTGCGCCTCAAGTTACCGATTCCGCCATTGCCGGAATGACGATTGTCTTTACCGGGACTCTTACCAAAATGGGCCGCGCCGAAGCCAAGGCGCGGGCGGAGTCGTTAGGAGCAAAAGTCGGCAGCAGCGTATCTGCGAAAACCGATTATGTTGTCGCGGGTGAGGACGCAGGATCAAAACTCACCAAAGCGCGCGAGCTTGGTGTCAAAGTAATTTCCGAAGACGAATGGATTACGATTGCTGGCGTTTGATTTCGCGCAGGCGGGCCAGGACTTTTTCAACTTCGGGCGGATATTCACGGCGTTCGACGAATTCGCCGCCACCGGAATTGCGCGTCATGGATTGTTCCAGGGCATTCAAAAGCGTATCAGCCACATGCGTATCTTTTTGGTCGATAGCCAAACACAGGGCGTAAAATATCCGGTCGCTGAGGCGGTGTTTGTTCAGAACTTCATCATCCATGTGTAGTCTCCGCTATTGGATATAGATTTTACCGTTATTTGGCTTCATTAATACATTCTCATTGATAAAAGTAAAGAAGCGGTCAAGAAACAAGCCCCTTAATTCATCAGTTTCCATTAATATTTCATGGTGCGCAGCAGGGATTTCCAGTAATTCGGCCTTGGGCAGATGTTTTGCTGCTTCGCGGATGGCGTCGTTACTGACCAGAATATCATTCCCGGCAATGGCCATGAGAACAGGCGTGTTAATCCCGGACAGATATTCCGGATTGTTAAGAATACGGCAGGATTTCTCCGCATCAGCCAGCCATTTGGTTGTAGGGCTGCCGATCACCAGATGCTGGTGCCCTGGATGTTTGAAAAAAGCTTTGTGCAGATTGCCGCGCTCGGGATCGCTGGACAAAGTGTAATTCAGGTGCGGACGCATGCGGTAATTTTCCGACCAGTCGGCACCGCCAGGGATATAGGCACCTGGGCGTAAGGCTAGAAAACGTACAATCCAGGGAGCGAGGATTTTAGGAAAGGATTCGACAGCTTTGATGGCAATCATCGGGGCGACCATAGCCGCGGCCGTAAAAATCGGCAGTCCGCGCGACGACTTATTATATTCCTTCAAATAACGCAGGGCCAGATGGCCACCCATGGAATGCGCAAGCAGTACAATCGGCAGGCGTTTATGGTTATCTTCCATGTCGACCGCCGCCGACAGAACGACATCATCAACAATGTTGTGCAGATCGGCCAGAAGCTCATCAAAACCGGCGGAGTGACGTTTATGTGGGTTTTTTAAATAGCGGCCTGAGCCGCCCTGGCCTGGCAAGTCAATGATAATCAGTTTGATATCGCGGGCATCCAAATCGCGGACCAGTTCAAAATACTGTTCGCCAAAATCGCCGAGCCCCTGAAACATAACCGCAACAGCCTTATATACCTTCCGTGAACGCACTTGTCCGTAGCGGATTTTAATCCCGCGCAAGGTTCGGAAGCTCCAGTCCCACCCTTCGGGCGGGACAAATCGCGGCTGGTATATCAAGGATGAAATATCGTCGGTCATGCTGGGCTGGTTGTTTGAGTCAATGACCAGGTGATGCTGCCATCAGATTTGTCTTTGCAATTTATTTCAAACCCGTAGGTGCGGCCAATCAGGCCCAGAACATATGGGTGAACGAGGCGGGGGTCGAGATTGCCGGGCGACAGGGTGCCTTTCAGCGCGTCTTCCACCTGATCGCGGACAACGGCACCCGTGCCTTCGGCCTTGACTAAAGTTTCCGCACCCTTGCCGGGGTCGACATAAACTGTTCCGCCTTTGACCAGGCATTCCTGCGCGAGGATGAGGACTCCCATAAGTGTCTTGCAGAAACCGCGCGTTGAGGCAGAAATGCCCAGAGGCCCAAAAGGATCCCAGCTTTGACGGACTTTCCCGTCGCTGCGTATTAGATTGCCAAAGGCCCGTTGAATATCTTCCGGCTTAATATTTCCATCCGTCCCACCAGCACCATATACCAGGCGAAATGCCATCAGGCGCGCGCTGGCGGAATTGGCGCTATGGGTAATTAGCTCAGTCGCGTCTTTCAAAGCATCCGGATCATCCGTTGCATCTTCCATAAACTCCAGCCCGTTATTGATCGCGCCGACTGGGGAAACCAGATCATGGCAGATGCGGGAAGATAGAAGTTCCAAAAGAGTCATTATTTCTTCTGATTTCAATGACATAGCTGAAAAGCTCCTGATTCGTTAATTGCTTAAATTTGACAGATTTCTGTCAAAAAGCCAAGGCAAGACCTGTGGAAAACACGCATTCAAGCCAAGGTTTTGCTTGGAAGGATTATACAAAATGATTATGGTGAGCCCATGGAAGACATCAGCGGAAAAAAATTCAGTTTGCAGGACTGGGTCATGCGGCGTGCCGCAAACCAATCCGGCGGCGTTATCCCCCCCTTAGCCATACGTCCGACCATGGTATCGGAAGACGAAGAGAGAGAAGAGCGAGCGCAGGAGCAGGAAACATCCTACCGTGCCGTTTCCAATGGCGGTGCGGCCGGTGTTGTCTCATCCCCCCGCAATAAAGAACCTGAAAAAGAAATCGAAAAAGAAAAACCAGAGGTCCGTATGGAAGCTGCGCCCAAATTGCCTGAGTCGTTTGATGATATGCCGAAGGCTGCCGCCGCCCTGCAGGCCCCGCAAAGCCCCATCCAGCAATTGCAGATTGTCCGCCTGCTGACCGATCTGGGTGACCGCCTGCGTCAGAGCGAAAAAGAGCGCGAGATACTCTGGAAGGAAGTTGATAATTGCCGCAAGCAGATTTCCGAGATGGAAGGGCGCGGCGATAAAACCGAAAAAGCCTATATCACGCTGGAAAATCAATTGCAGCAGCGTGAAGAGTTTATCGAGTCCCTGAAGGCAAATCAGGCCAAGCTGGAAGGCCAGATACAGGAACAGGTCAAGCTGCTGGAAACATCCAAAAACGAGCAGCATAAGCTTCAGGAAAAACTGAGTTCTATTGAAACGGCGACAGGCAGCGCTATTGTCCGTGTCGAAGATGCCATTGCAGAAAGTTCTAAATTGTCCAAACGGGTTGAAATGCTGGGGCAGGATAAAGCCCGTTTGCTGCATAAACTCGAAACCATGGAAGAAACACTGACGCAGACGCAGGATTCCCTGAAAGCGAAAGCGCTTGTATTATTGACAGATCAGGCGCTGGCCGCGCGTACCAACCTGCCGCAGACACCAGCCTGGACAGGTAATGACACGCTGAAAGTTGCGCGCGCCGCCGCGGAAAATGTCGCCGCTGCCAATAACCCGGCGGCCGATCTGACGGCGTCGTTAAATAAGAAACCGGGCAGGTTGAGCACCAATACGCTCGTTCTGATCGGGCTTGTTTGTCTTGGTATTGTGGGTGGTGTTATTGCCTTCAAACAGATCAATAGTGCCAAGGCGCCTGAAGCTGCAGTCACGGTTGAAGAAAAGCCAGCCGCTGCTGTTGAGGACAATTCGTCAACTGAAACCAGCGCCAGTGAGAAGACGCAGGAGCAGTTGATGGCGGATATCGCCACGATGGCAAATAATATCGAACCCAGCAGTCTGAAAGAAGAAGATACGCAAGCGGTTAATTCTGCAGCTGAGACAGCCGTTAAGTCCGATGCAGAGGCGGCGTTTGAAGCTGCGCAAGATGCCGAAGATAAGGCTGTGGCCGATTTTAAGGCGGATGGCTGGTCCGGAACAGCCAAAGATCATATCACCCCTGATAAATCTTTGCCGAAATCGGCGAAAGACGTCGAGCATCGCGCTTTTGCGGGTGACGCCGAAGCCCAGCATGATATGGCGGTTATTTACACCTCCGGTCAGGGCGGCGTAAAAATAAATTATAACCGTGCCATTAAATGGTTTGACGAAGCCGCGCATAATGGCGTTGCCAACGCGCAGTATAATCTCGCGGTCCTGTACCATCAGGGACTGGGTGTTAACAAAGACCTCACGAAGGCTATTCAGCTTTACCGTGTTGCCGCCGCCGCCGGTCATCCGGAAGCGCAGTATAATATGGCGATTGCGTATATTGAGGGAGTCGGAAGCGAGAGCAACCCGCAGATCGCCGATATGTATTTCCAGCGTGCCGCCGAGGGCGGTGTAACTGAAGCGGCTTATAATCTGGGGCTGCTGCATGAAAATGGGCTGTTGGGTGAGTCACAACCCGACGAAGCCATTTTCTGGTACACACTGGCGGCCGATAAAGGGAACCCTGAGGCCAAAAATTCACTGGCGCAGTTGAAAACGCAACTCAGCATGAATGACGATGATATGAAACGCATTGTCGAACGTGTTGCCAAGCAGAAGCCAGCCTTCCTGAACGACAAAGGTCAACCGGAAATGCCGCCTGCGAAGAATATGCGCCCTGTGCCGCAGTCAAATGAAGCTGCTTCGGCAACACCGCCGGATGCTGCCGAGCTTTCAGAGCCGACATCGTTGCTTGAACCAAAAGCCATCGCAGTTGACCATACGCAGAATGCTATGTTGTCGCAGATCGAGGAGCAGCTTATCCGTCTTAATCTCTATGACGGCCTGCCGGATGGTAAAATGTCCGCCAAAGTCAGTGAGGCCATCAAGTCATATCAAAAATCAAACGGCATGACAGTCGATGGCAAGCCAACCGAGGATTTGCTGGTTCATATGCTGGCCGCACAGGCGCAGAATTAGAGGCATATGATGTCGGAGATTAAAAGAGAATTTCTAGTTGGTGAGGATTCAAACGCGCCTGAGAACAACCCGGCAAGACTTGAGGTAAGGGACGTAATCAGGTTGATGGTAAATGCTGCGCGTGACTTCAAGCACGCAGTCGAAGTAGATAAGACCGTGACTGCAATTTTATTGCATGGAAAGCCGCAGCAGCAAGAGCGGTTGAGGGCTATGCTCACGGAGGTTTTTGCTGATACCGATCGCGCTGAGATTGCAGTCAGGCAGCGGGAGGGTGGTGTGGAGCAAGCCAATCTATATCAGGAAGTTGCCAAAAAATTATGCGATATGCGGCCAGGCATGTTGTTTCCTGTGGCCTTGCGTGAGGCAAAATACTATGGCGCATAATCCTAGGAATGATGACCCCTACGGTGATCAGGGAGAGGCCTTGCTGAACTGGATTCATAGCGATCTTTCTTTGGCTTTTTGCAACGTTGCCACACGGCTGTTGGCTGAAACTGTGGATGATACGACACCACCTGCACTAAGTGCTCAGGGAACAGGAAATGATTTCATTCCCCGCAGTCTTCTTGATAATCCTAATCTTCGCCCGATGATGCTGGCTGAATTTAACTGTGCGTCGGCGAATCTTCTGAATGAAGAAGATCGGGCTGGTTTTGTTTATGCTTTCGTAAACACATATCCCAGATATGCCGACGAACGCTGTCCGTGTGTCGTGTAAATTCTCCTAAAAATACGCCTGTAATGGCTCCACCGTCAGGTCTTTGGCTTTGAGGGCACGTATCGCCATGATAGCGGCTTTGGCCGAAGTTAGCAGCGTGTAATACGGGATTTTGTTCATCAGCGCGAGGCGGCGGATGGAGAACGCATCCACCACAGTCTGAGAGCCCTTGGTCGTATTAATAATCAACTGGATATCTCCGTTAATCAGCGCGTCGGCGATATGCGGCTGGCCTTCCATGACCTTATTGATGCGTGTGACATTCAAACCGGCATTTTTCAGGAAGGTGCAGGTGCCACCCGTGGCCACGAGCGTAAAGCCCATTTGCGCCAGATCTTTGGCGAGTGGCACAAGGCCTTCTTTGTCTGAGTCCTTCACCGACAGGAATACTTTACCCGCCATAGGAAGTTTTATGCCCGCACCCATCTGTGACTTGGCAAAGGCATGGCCGATTTCACGGTCGAGGCCGATAACTTCGCCGGTCGATTTCATTTCTGGCCCCAACACAGGGTCGACGCCCGGGAAGCGGGAGAAAGGAAATACAGGAGCCTTTACCGCGATATGGTCTGGTGTCATGCCTTTTAGCAAGGACTTGAATGACGCCAGTTTTTCACCCGCCATGACACGCGCGGCAATCTTGGCGACTGGTGTTCCGGTGGCTTTGGCCACAAACGGCACGGTGCGGGAGGCACGTGGGTTTACTTCGATAATATAGATTTCGTTTTCGCCGTTATCCGGGTTGTATTTCACGGCGAACTGGACATTCATCAGGCCGCGTACCTTGAGCGCGCGGGCCAGCTGGTCGGCCTGTTTCTCAATTTCACGCACGGTTTTGTAGGAGAGCGAGTGCGGTGGCAGCACGCAGGCGGAGTCGCCGGAGTGAATGCCCGCTTCCTCAATATGTTCCATGACACCCGTGACATAGACATCATCGCCATCGGCGAGTACATCAACATCCACTTCAATCGCGCCACCGAGATAACGGTCAAGCAGGACAGGGGAGTCGCAGGATACTTTCACGGCGGTGAAGATATAGCGTTGCAGTTCGACCAGTGTCTGGACGATTTCAATGCCTAGACC
>CAMLMM010000078.1 GCA_946481105.1 uncultured Alphaproteobacteria bacterium | reverse complement strand
GGCCTGATGCAACGGGGTATATTTCATGCGCACTCCTGATATTACATGGTGACGATTTCAAAATCTTCGGTGACGGGGTTCGCCAGCAGTTTCTGGCACATATCCTTGATACGGTCCGCCGAGGTGCCGTCCGGTACATCAATCTCGATAAATTTGCCCTGACGAACATCGCCGACTTCGGCAAAACCGAGGCCGTGAAGCGCATGACCAATGGCTTTTCCTTGTGGATCGAGAACGCCTTTGCGAAGGGTAACTTTGACTACTGCTTTCATTATATGCCTCTATGATTTCCAAGGTTTGGTCGGCGCGGTTTTGTTCACGCTGCGGAGTTTGCGTTCCCGTGCCACTTCGTTTTCAATTTCACCGAGCGAGGATGCAATTTGCTCATCGATATTACCGCCCTGAATGATACCGGTTTCAGGAATAAGCCCAAGACGCTTCGCAATATCCTGATAGGCTTCAATCACGCCGCCGAGTTCCTGACGGTAACGATCCTTGTCCAGTTTTTCGCCCGTGCGATCATCCCACAGGCGGCAATTATCCGGCGATATTTCGTCAGCCAGCAGAATATAGACTTCTTCGTACTCGCCATAGAGGCGGCCAAATTCAACTTTGAAATCCACCAGCTTGATACCAATGCCTGAGAACAGCCCGGACAGGAAGTCATTAATGCGCCATGCCTGCGCGACCATCTCTTCCAGTTCATACGGATCGGCCCAGCCCATATTAATGATGTGGTTTTCGCCGACCATCGGGTCGTTGAGTTCATCCTTCTTGTAATAGAATTCAACCAGCGGGTAATTCAGTACGGTGCCCTCTTTCAGACCCAGTTTTTTCACGAGCGAACCAGCAGCAATATTCCGCACCACCACTTCCAGCGGAATGATTTCGACCTGGCGGATCAGTTGTTCACGCATGTTGAGTGATTTCAGGAAATGTGTCGGAATGCCGATACCTTCCAGCTTGGTCATGATATGGGCTGAAATCCGGTTGTTAAGGACTCCTTTACCAGCAATCACATCATGTTTCGCACCATTACCGGCGGTCACATCGTCCTTAAAGTATTGAATTACCGTGCCTGGCTCGGGTCCTTCGAATATCGTTTTCGCTTTGCCCTCATAAAGGACTTTGCGCCGGGAATTTTTAGAGCCTGAAAAAAGCATTGAATTACCTGTTTTCTCAACCGTGAGCGTTAATATTTTCCTTAGGATTTCTTGATATAACAAAAGGATGCCATCCAAGTAAAACCCTTTATGATCAAAACACGGAGAAAATCTGATGAATAGTGTTATGTCTTTTGAAGGCCGCACCAAAGCCTTTGAAACGCAATTTGCCCTCGACGAGGAAATCACATTCAAAATCGCCTCAAAAACCAACACATTAGTCGCGGAATGGGCGGCAGAGCGTCTGGGGCTTGAATCAACCAAAGCTATTGAGTTTGTACAGGGTTTCCAAAATTTTGCCCTTGAAAACGGGTCGCAATCGGCCTTTAAGCAGAAAATGCTAGCCGATTTCGCCGCCAACAAGATTGACCTCTCGGAAAATGCGCTGGAGCGTCTTATCGCCCTGAAAGCCCAGATCGCCCGCAAGCAGGTTTTAAATACCTGATCAAACTTAGGGCTGGAAATCCTGTCACAGGCACCCTATTCTAAACCATTCATTATTTTTATGGTTTAAAGGGGTGCCTATGAATTTCCGCGACAGAGAAAATGCTTTCGAAACCGGTTTTGCCGAAGATCAGAAAAACGACTTCCGCATCGAAGCCCGCGCCAGCCGTCTGATTGGCTATTGGGCTGCTGATAAAATGGGCCTGACGGGCGAGGCCAAAGAATCCTACGCAAAAGAAGTCATTACCGCCAATCTGGATGAACCGGGCTATGACGACGTCAAACGCAAAATCCTGAAGGATTTGTCAGGCAAGAATATCATTGCCGATAACGCCGAACTGGATACGGTCATTGCCAAAGCCGTACGTGACGCCACTGAGCAAATGAAGAGCGAATAAGCTTCTTTTCTTTAGCCCAGAAACACAAAAACCCCCAGTTGGGGTTTTTTCTTTTTCCATCTTCAGCAGCTGTTTTTCCCGTGTCCAACCCGCTGGGGCGTTTTCGCCACCTATCCGGTCTGCGGAACATAAAAATATATATCCACAGAATTTGTTGATATAAAATTGGTACATATTTTTTGATGGCATGACAAGAAAAATTTTATTTCAATTTCACCCCGCTTCACCCTTGGCAAAAAGCCTTGATTAGTCTAGGGTTCGACCACTCACACATCCGCGCGTTGTAACTTAATTACAAAGGTTAAATAGGGCCATGAAAACCGCCATTATCCTGTTCCCCGGCACCAACCGTGAAAAAGACATGGCCATGGCCATTGAACATGTATCGGGACGTGCACCGTCAATCGTATGGCATAAAGACACATCGCTTCCCAATGACTGTGATCTGATGATTCTGCCTGGTGGGTTTTCCTACGGTGACTACCTGCGTTGTGGCGCAATGGCTGCGCATTCGCCCATTATGCGTGAAGTTATCGATCGTGCCAGGAAAGGCACGCGTCTTCTGGCTGTGTGTAACGGATTTCAAATGCTGGTCGAAACAGGACTCGTCCCCGGTGCCTTGCTCCGTAACCGCGACCTGCGTTTTATCTGCAAGCAGGTTCACCTGAAAGTCGAAAGCGCAGCATCTGATTTCACCAGCAATTTCAAAAAAGGACAAATATTGCAGGTGCCCATCGCGCACGGCGAAGGCAATTATTTCGTGAATGATGACACGCTGAAATCATTGCAGGATAACGACCAGATCGCCTTTCGTTATTGCACGACCGACGGCGCGATTACCGAAGCAGCCAATGCCAATGGATCAACGGCGAATATTGCCGGTGTATTCAACGACAGCAAAACCATCATGGGCATGATGCCGCATCCCGAAGATGCGGTCGTTCCCCACGCCAACGGCCATCAGGGTATTCCCCTGTTCAAAAGCATTGTCGAGGCGCTGGCATGAGTACAGCCATTCCGCCCATCAAATTCGACCTGAACGAAGTAAAAACCGAAAAGCAGTTTGCTGATGTCTTTCCGGTGCTCAAACAGCTTTCCGAGATTGAAACGCCGGAAATAGCACCAACGCTTACCCTGGCCAAATGCTATGCCCAACTAACCCAGGCCCGTTCTGAAGGCTATCAATTATACGCGGCTCAGACATCATCTGAAACCATTGGCGCTGTCGGTGTTCGCATCTGCAACGACCCCATCAATGATGGCAAACCCTATGCCATCATCAACAATCTGGTCATTGAAGAGGATTACCGTGGCCTCGGCCTTGGCACTGATATTCTCGCCCGCGCCGAGATGATCGCCAAAAAGCAGAAAGCGAATTACATTTCGTTGCTGGTCGTCAACGGCAACAAGAAGAACAAGCAATTTTATGAAGAACAGGGTTACAGCCATGTCTGTAACCTGATGATCAAGGAGATATGATCAATGTCGAGCCCCGCCCTCAAGCAACAAAAACCCGCGATACAGGAACCAGTCGTCACGGCCGAGCTGGCCAAGACATTCGGCGTCACTGCCGATGAATATAAGCTTATCCTGTCGATTATGGGCCGCACGCCGAGTTATACCGAACTGGGCATTTTCTCGGTCATGTGGTCGGAGCATTGTTCCTACAAATCATCCCGCATCCACCTCAAGAAGCTGCCTACTACGGGCAAATGCGTTATTCAGGGGCCGGGCGAAAACGCCGGGGTTATCGATATTGGTGATGGTCAAGCCGCGGTCTTTAAAATGGAATCGCATAACCACCCATCCTATATCGAGCCGTATCAGGGCGCGGCGACGGGTGTCGGCGGGATTATGCGTGATGTATTCACGATGGGCGCACGCCCGATCGCCAATCTGAATGCATTGCGTTTTGGCGAACCATCACACCCGAAAACACGCGGGCTTATCCGTGGTGTGGTCGCCGGGATTTCCGGCTACGGCAATTCGACCGGTGTACCGACCGTCGGCGGTGAAACCAACTTTCACAAATCCTATAACGGCAACAACCTCGTCAACGCCATGACCGTCGGTCTGGCCGATCAGGATAAGATATACTATGCCCGCGGCGCAGGCGTGAACCAGCCTATCGTTTATGTCGGGTCGAAAACCGGCCGCGATGGTATTCACGGAGCCACGATGGCCTCAGCCGAGTTCGGCGATGGTAACGAAGATAACCGCCCGACCGTGCAGGTTGGCGACCCGTTCACCGAGAAACTGCTGATCGAAGCCTGCCTTGAACTCATGCAGTCGGATGCCATTATTTCGATTCAGGATATGGGCGCCGCTGGCCTTACCTCCTCCTCGGTCGAGATTGCGTCCAAAGGCGAGATCGGTGTTGTCCTGAATCTGGGTGACGTACCACAACGCGAACAGGGCATGGTCCCGTATGAGATCATGCTGTCGGAATCACAGGAACGCATGCTGATGATTCTGAAACCTGGCCACGAAGATATGGCCCGCAAGATATTCGAGAAATGGGACCTCGATTTCGCGGTGATCGGCCACACCACCGACGACAAACGCCTGAAACTGTATATGTACGGCGAATGCTGGTGCGATATGCCGGTCCCGCCGCTGGTCGACCAGTCACCGCTTTATGACCGTCCATCCGCCGCGCCGAAGAAGCCAGCCCCGCTGGATGATGCCGCGTACCCATGCGCAGATATAATGGGAACCCTTACCCGTCTGCTGCAATGTCCCGACCTCGCGTCCAAGCGCTGGATATGGGAGCAGTACGATTCCCTTGTCATGAACGAAACCATTTTCAGCCCCGGTATTGCCGCGACGCAATCGCTGAAGGCCGGCGATGCCGCTTTGGTCAAGATACCGGGCAAAGCCAAGGCGCTGGCCCTGACATCTGATGTCACACCACGTTATGTGCAGGCCGACCCGTTTGAAGGCGGCAAGCAGGCCGTCACCGAAACATGGCGCAATATCACCGCGACTGGCGCAACACCACTGGCGATTACCAATAACCTAAACTTCGGCAACCCCGAAAAGCCGGAGATTATGGGCCAGTTTATCGCCGCACTCGACGGTATGGGCGAAGCCTGCCGCACGCTGGACTACCCAATCGTATCGGGCAACGTGTCCCTGTATAATGAAACATCCGGGACAGCCATCCAGCCAACCCCGACCATTGGCGGCGTGGGTATCATTGCCGATCACAGCCAGGCCGTTGGGCTGGGCTTTGTTCAGGGTGATGACAGCATTCTAGTGATCGGCGATACCAAAGGTCATCTGGGTCAGTCGCTTTACCTGCGCGAGATTCACAACCGTGAAGAAGGCGGTGCGCCACCGGTTGACCTACCGACCGAGAAACGCCACGGCGATTTCGTTCGTGTGCATATCCTGAATGGCAGTATCAATGCCTGCCACGATGTCAGTGACGGCGGTTTGCTGGTCGCACTCGCCGAGATGGCGATGGCTACCGGTACTGGCGCCCATATCCAGTACGCCGCCGACAACCCAGCCGGTTTCTGGTTCGGCGAAGATCAGGCGCGCTATGTCGTGACCAGCACCAAGCCGGATGAGATTATCGCAGCCGCCAATATCGCAGGCGTTCCCGTGACCCGTATCGGCGTCACGACAAACGATGGCAAGCTGAATGTCAACGGGGCAACCACCGATGTGGCCGCGCTGGTCACCGTCAACGAGAAATGGCTGCCGGATTATATGGGGAATTGAGGCAGCGCCACCAATTCAAAGTCACGTGGCCGACGAAGCAGTTCATCTGTTCCCAGGCACCAGATACCTTTTGGTTTATAGGCTGCGTCGCCGAATATGCGGCGCATCTTGTTATTTGAGCTGGGATACGCAGAAGCGGGCACATGCAGAATATTTGCGCGTCCTCCCTCACGATGCATGATGAAAGATTCATATAAGGCCTGACCGTTCAACCGATAGGTACGCCCATCTGTTTCGCATGGCTCGCTCAGGTAATGATGTGATGTATTGCTGACAACAATCACCTGGCGTTTTGCACAGGCCCGGTAAACTGGCCATTCCAGGGATGGCAGAACGGCGCTGCGGAAATGACCGTTTAAGCCAAATTTATGATCACCTTCCAGTTGAGTGATATCGCCATCAAACCAGAACTGCGCGGCCCGGAGCATTTTGTCAGCCTTGCCAAGTTCTGCCCCCTGCCCCATGACCTGCTGATTGAACCGCGACCGTCGAACCATAGCCTCATAAAGCCGTTTTGGCAGCGGCCCCAGCGCCCCGTAGGAAAGCGCGTCCAGCTTGGCCGATGCATCGCAGATATCTGCAATATGCGGTCTTTCAAGCTTGATATCCGATTGTGTTATTGCATCAGCCAGCGTTCCAAATTGCGGTGCCTGTATTGGAATAGCCAGATCGGCATAGAACATCAGGATACGCTTGGCATCAAAAGCTTGCATTTCACTGGCCATATACGCCGTCTGCTCTTCCATATAATCAACCACTTCGGCTGGTGGCCGCAATTTCAGTCGGCGGCAGGCATCGGCCAGATTGACCAAGGTTCCGATGCCGACATTCCGTGATGGATCAAAGTCCCGTTGCAGCCATTGCCCCAGCAGGTCCGACAAATTCTGTGCCAGAGCAGCCGTATCCGGTTTCGGATAGATATTACATTTCAGTACGGCAATGGTCAGCATCTGGAACAGTTTGGCGGTCCGGTTCATATCCAGCCCCTGATTCAGCACGTCGCAGACTTCGGCATGGACATCCGCTGTCTGGGGCCATTGACGGACATAGTGTTCAAAATTGCTTTCCAGCCGGCGGAACGGCTGGATGAGGGTATTCATAGTTTGGGCGGAGGGATAATGTCGTTTCATGGCGGGCATCTAAGCACCGCCTAATTGTTATGTCAACATTATTCCGGAAAAGAAAAAGGCCACCCGCGAAGGTGGCCTTAAATCTTCGGAGAAGAACGAAATTACTTCGTTACTTTTTTCTCGAATACTGGCTCAGCGCTTTTTACGGGAGCCGGAGCATTGTCACCACCAGCGGTGCGGGTCTGGCCGTAAGGAGCCTGGGTGTCAACATAGCCGGAGCCAGCGGTGTCACAAGCAGCCAGTGCCAGTGTGGAACCCAGAATGCAAACCATAGCGATTACTTTTGTCATGATATCCTCATTACGTTTAAGTTAATAAAAATGCTTCCCCTTCAAGAAAAACACACAACAAGGTAAATCAGATGCCCATTGGTTTCAATCCCGTACTATAGTTTTTTTCACTTCGGCATCCCGACTTTCTGGAAATAGACGTCCACGCTATGCTTCAACGCCGTCGCGATTTTCTTACGATAGGCAGGCGTGCTCAGACGGTTTACTTCCAGCTGGTTGGTCAGATACCCCATCTCAACCAGAATGGAGGGAATATCCATCGCCTTGAGCACGGCGAACCCGGCGGAGCGTGGCGTACGGTCCAGTGTGCTCACGCCCTGCGCACTGAAGGTCGTCAGCACCGTCCCTGCCATAAAACGCGACTGGTTCATCGTATCACGCGCGGCGAGGTCAATCAGGATATTCGCCACGTCCGCTTCCTGATGCGACAGGTCTATCCCGGCAATCATATCCGACTTGTTTTCACGTTCCGCCAGTTTTTCGGCTTCGGCATCCGATGCCTTTTCCGAAAGCGTATACACCGACGCGCCACTGACATCCGCTTTCTGAATTGAATCAGCATGCAGTGAAATAAACAGGTCGCCCTTTTTCTTTCGCGCATACATGACGCGGTCACGCAGCGGGATAAAGATATCCTTTTCCCGCGTCAGGCGCACATCATAGCCCGAAGATTCAAGCTGCTTTCTGAGTTCGAGCGCGACAGAAAGAACCAGCGCCTTTTCATACATGCCGTTGACGCCCATCGCGCCAGGATCCTGCCCGCCATGACCCGGGTCGATAATAACCATGGGTTTCCTGCGCGATTTTTTTGCCGCCGGTTCTGCAGGGCTTGACGCGCCTGGCTTGGCTTTCGGTCCCGTGGCATTCAACTGGCCTATCACCTGATCCTGGGCCTTCGCCATCGTCTCGGCCGAGACCGGTGTAAAATCGATCACGATGCGGTCGGGCAGATTGGCCACCCGTGAAATCGAGAATGCCGATTTGATAACGACCGGTTGCCGTGTTTCCAGCACCAGCCGCCCCTGCCCGTTGCCCAACGGGCCATACCGCACATCCGAAATAAGAGTATTGGATGTCTGGGGCGGAGCATCGACGCGCCAGCCGAAATTTTTCATGTCGATCACGATGCGGTTCGGGTCCGTCATGACGAAAGCGCGGAATTCGGCCTTGGCCGATAATTCGATCACCACGCGTTCGCGCCCCGAATTCACGCCGAAGCGGACGGAAAGAACATCGAGCGCCCAGGCAGGAACCGCCGTCAGGAACAGGAACGCAATAAGGAAGAATGGGAGAATGATATGGCGGCGCATGAGCATAAAAGAAAGAGAAGTGAACATCAAAGGAGGATAATTTTAAACCAAGGGGGCACGGTTTCACAAGAGTTTTAGGGGGGATTGCCCCGGTAAAACTCAGTTCGTTTTGCGATTTTGGGAATAAAGTGGTGCGTTGAGAGTGGTCAGTGCAGAGTCCACCCTCACCCGGCGTGGGGGCGCCGACCTCTCCCATCGAGGGAGAGGTAAGTAGGGATGAGTTCTCCCTCTCCCCTTGCGGGAGAGGGTTGGGGTGAG
>CAMLMM010000077.1 GCA_946481105.1 uncultured Alphaproteobacteria bacterium | reverse complement strand
CTCTCCCTCCGGGAGAGGATTTAGGTGAGGGCATACTCTGCACTCCCCACTCCCACCCCCCCCCCCTTTTTTCCCAAAATCGCAAAACGAACTATTAACTCACTCCACCCAGCCATCCGCGACGAAACGCGATAACGTCATTTATTTTCCCTTTTTGCCCCCACCTCCAAGAAAATCCTTGCCCGCCCCGTTATTTTATGTTAAAAATATGTTAATTAAAAATGAAAAAATAGTTAACGGTAATAAAGGTGTGCGTATGTCGAGTGATAATTCCGGGGCAAACCCGCAGCTTTCCGACTCTGACCGTGAAATCATCGCTTTGCGTACCGAACTCGAACGTGAACGCCATTTACGCCGCCTTGCTGAAATCAACAACGTAATTCTCCAGGGCCACCTGTCCGCAGCCGAAGCGAAGGGCTCTCGATGGGAAGAAATTGCTCATACCGATCAATTGACCAGCATTTATAATCTGCGTGGTGGTGTACGCGCCCTTAACGAACAACTGGAACGCCGTCACAGCCTTACGCCGGAACAGCGCACGAAACAGCATTTTGAGATTCTTTTTGTTGACCTGGACGGTTTCGGGCAAGTGAATAAGAAATACGGTGATGCCACCGGCGACGTTCTGCTGAAAGAACTGGCGACAGCTCTTAAAAACTGCCTGCGTGGAACCGATTTTATTTACCGCAAGGGCGGGGATGAAATTGTTATCTGCCTTGATGGCTCACCTTCCGAAGAAGGCATTGAAACTGTTTTTGAAAAAATTGCCAAAGTGCTTGATGGCGAAATTACGATTACGGGACCGAATGGCGAAAAAATCGACGTACGCGGCAGTATTGGCCGGGTTCGCTGGGATGATAATCTCAGTTATGCAGAAAATTTTGCCAAGGCGGATGATATTATGCGGGAACGAAAAGCCGCGCGTAAATTACAGCAACGTCTGACAAACCCGGATTATTCAGTTCAACACATCACAGCGTATAACTACCGCAGCGTCACATTGGGCTAAAACTTAAACCTAATTTTATCCAATCTTCATATCCCGGCAATTACTTCCGCACTATCATTAAAGTATAAGGAAAAAGAAGCGGGATTTGGGGGATAAGCATGTCAACGGCAGATGTTTCGCACCGCATTATAACAACCCTTCGCCATGAACTGGTCGAGGCAAAAAAAGCGGCAGAGTACTGGGAAGTTGTGGCCACCACGGATGACCTTACCGGCTTGCATAACCGGCGCATGCTCAACGAAGTTAGTTCACGCATTAACGAACGCCGCAACCCGGCCTATAGTGGCGAGGTTACTCTACTCTTTATCGACCTGGACGATTTCGGCAAGCTCAACAAACGTTATGGCGACGACGTGGGCGACGATGCTTTGCGCCTTCTGGGCACCACCATCCGCAAGAACATCCGGACCGAAGATATCGCCATCCGCAAGGGTGGGGATGAGTTCGTCATTATCCTGATTGGTGCCACACCGGACACCGCCAATGACACAGTAGTACAGCGCCTGTCCCTCATGCTCGACGGCGGGTTGGAAATCGACGCACACGGGCAGATGGTGCCCATTCGCGGCAGTATTGGCGTGTTCGCCTATGACCTGAACATCAGCCCGCTGGACAATCTGCGCGCTGCTGACGAAAAAATGCGCATGCAGAAACAGGCGCGAAAACAGGCCTTATCTGCCGACAGTAAACCAGCCACGCTTATAGCCGACGGATTTAGCGCCGAAACGCACGCTGTTTGAAGTTAACTAGCCAGCCGCCTGTATCTTCGCCTTTGGCTCTACCACCTTAATATGCAGGTCACGGAGCTGTTCCGGCGTTGGCTCGGACGGAGATCCCATCATCTGGTCTTCATACGCGCCGTTCATCACGAACGCATAGACTTCGCGCAGGTTTGGCTCGTTCGCCAGGATCATGACTAGACGGTCGATCCCGAACGCGCAGCCGCCGTGCGGTGGTGCGCCGTACTGGAACGCATTGAGCATCCCGCCGAACTTCTTCTCCAGAATCTCGCGTGGATACCCGGCAATGGCAAACGCCTTCTCCATGATATCCTGACGGTGGTTACGAATGGCCCCGGAACAGATCTCGAACCCGTTGCACACGGCGTCATACTGATACGCTTTCAGGGTCAGTGGATCTTGGCTGTTCAGTGCCTCAAGCCCGCCCTGCATCATTGAGAACGGGTTATGGGCGAAGTCAATCGCGCCAGTCTTCTCGTTCATCTCATAGAATGGGAAGTCGACAACCCAGCAGAACTTGAAGGTGTTGGTTTCACGGACGCCCATATCATCGCAGATCTTATCGCGGGCTTTACCGGCCATCTTGGCGGCATTGGCTGGTTTGTCGCACACAAAAAAGATCGCATCGCCATCATTCATGCCGGTCTGGCTGAACAACTCGGCCTGCGCGGCAGCCGGGACAAACTTCGCAATCGGGCCTTTCCCTTCACCGGCTTCCTTCAGAATGTAACCCAGACCCGGGGCACCTTCGCCGCGTGCCCAGTCATTGAGCTTGTCAAAGAAGCTCCGCGGATGATGACCGACATTCGGCGCGACGATGGCGCGGACGACACCGCCCTTCTCGATGACGGACTTAAACGCATTGAACGTTACATCGTCACGCTGGAAGATGGCAGTGACATCCTGAATGAACAGCGGGTTACGCAGGTCCGGCTTGTCGGACCCGTATTTCATCATCGCCTCATCCCATGTCAGACGCGGCCACGGGGCCGGAGTGACGCTGTGCTTGGTACCGGACCAGCCCGAAAACTCCTCAAACATACCGCCGACGACATCCTGCATCGTGGCGAATACGTCTTCCTGCGTGACAAAGGACATTTCGACGTCAAGCTGATAGAATTCTGCCAGACGGTCGGCGCGGCCATCTTCGTCACGGAAGCATGGGGCAATCTGGAAGTAGCGGTCAAAACCCGATACCATCAGCAATTGCTTGAACTGCTGCGGAGCCTGCGGCAAGGCATAGAACTTGCCCGGATGCAGGCGCGACGGCACCAGATAGTCACGCGCCCCTTCCGGTGATGATGCAGTGAGAATAGGCGTGTTGAATTCCTGGAAACCTTTATCCCACATACGGCGGCGCAGCGCGGCAATGATATTATTACGCAGACGGACACGGTTATGCATACCCTCACGGCGCAGGTCGAGGTAACGGTATTTCAAACGCAGGTCTTCACCGGCATGGTCCGGGTCTGCGACCTGGAATGGGACAATCTCAGCCGCGGACTGCAGTGTCGCTTCGCTGATATACATCTCAATGTCACCGGTCGGCAGTTTGCTGTTACGCGTAGCTTCCGGGCGGCCTTTAACCTTACCGGAAACGGTCACGACCGATTCCACGCGCCATTTATTGGCTTCGGCCAGAATCGGGCTGTCCTGATCGACCACACATTGCGTCACGCCATAGGTATCGCGCAAATCGATAAACAGCACCCCGCCATGGTCGCGGATACGGTGAATCCAGCCGGACAGTTTAACGGTTTGACCTTCGTCGGTCAGGCGCAGGGCGCCGCAATTGTGGGTGCGATAAGCGTGCATGTATAATCTCATATTGGTTTTGTAAATATCGTGTTATAACAGGGGTATAATGCGGAAAAAAGTGATTTTATGCCGATTTTGAATATTTTAGGCCCTGCAACTACTGAATAAGCCAGACTTTTATGACTTTAATTACCACCAACGCCGCCTTGCGCGATTTATGCAAGAATTTGTCTACCTGCCCCTTCATCACGGTAGATACGGAATTCATGCGCGAAAAAACATATTACGCGAAACTCTGCCTTCTTCAGATTTCCGGCCCTGATAAAAAAGCCCATGCCATTGATGTGCTGGCAAAGGAAGAAGAACTGGACTTGGCCCCGCTGTGGGAATTAATGGCCAATCCGGATATTTTAAAAGTGTTCCATGCCGCACGGCAGGATTTAGAAATTATCTATCAATTATCCGGACTTCTCCCCATGCCGCTTTATGATACCCAGATCGCGGCGATGGTATGTGGTTACGGCGACCAGGTCGGTTACGAAGCCCTCGTCACCGATATCTGCAAGGAAAAAGTCGATAAATCGAGTCAGTTCACCGACTGGACGCACCGACCCTTGAGTGCAAAACAACTTAACTACGCCCTAGGTGATGTTATCCATCTGGTCGATATTTATGAACACTTGCGCCAGAAAATTGACAAGAAAACCCGCGGTCATTGGGTGGCTGAGGAAATGCTGGGGCTGCTGGATACCAAGCTTTATAACTTCCCGCCGCGTGAGGCCTGGCGTCGCCTGAAACTTCGTTCCCCTAAACCACGCGACTTAGCCGTTCTTCGTGAATTGGCGGCATGGCGTGAAGAAGAGGCGCAACGCAAAGACATTCCGCGTGGGCGCATCCTGAAAGACGAAACTCTTCTTGATCTGACATATCAGAAACCGGCCAGTGAAGATGAACTGGCACGTATTCGAGGAATATCCTCCGACATGGCCCGTGGTAAATTCGGCAAGCGTGTGCTGGAGGTTATTGCAGCGGGAATGAACGTACCTGAGGCTGAATGCCCACGTCCGGAAATAAAGGCCCCCTTAAACCCTCGCCTTATTCCAACAGTGGAAATGTTCAAGATGCTGCTTCGTCTTCAATGCGCCGAACATGATGTCGCTGCCCGTCTGGTCGCCAGCAGCGATGATATTGATGATTTTGCCATGGCACCCGATGACAAAACTCTGCCGATTAATCATGGCTGGCGGCACGAGATTTTCGGGGCGGAAGCCCATGATATGTTGAGTGGAAAAACGGCCTTGACGCTGGAAAACGGTAAAATCCGTAAAATTTCACTGTAATCCGGATTATGCAGTTGATTTATATACATAATACATGATATACTTCATGAAAGATTTTCAAAGGGTGTATCAGAAAAATGAGTAAAAAAACCGCTATCCTGCCAACGAGCGAATTTGACGTCGCAGCACGCAACAGATTACTTACACCGTCTTCTTTCATAGTACAGAATTTTGTCGCGCATCCGACCGAGGGATTTGGTTCACTGACTCAGCTGATTTTGTCCTACCCAGGCCGCCCGAATATCTGCGATCAGCTATATCCCGAAGATCGCGAACGTCCTGCGGCTTATGCCGCGCGTCTGAAAGAAAAAATTGACGACACTTTAAAAAGCACAAGCGCCGCACTGGCAAAATCCAATACAGCCTATATTCCTTTTACCTCCGATGTTATGAATGGCGGCATAAGTTATCAGGCCTATTTAACCCCTGCATCTGTACGTTTTGTCACCGTGCAACGGGATGGCACGTTTAGCGTCTTCCCTGCCGCTTTAACAAGTGGTATGGGGACAAAGGACACTAACGTTATCAAGTCGTTCCGCGCTGGCCTGGCCCACCAGACTGATGTGCATGACTGGATTGAATTCCTGACAGACAAAGGTGAAACCGTCACCTGTCAAAAATCCCAGATTGTTGATATTCTGACAGGAAAAAACAATAAGCTTGAAATACACTTTGATGGTGGCAACCCGGCGCATGACGCCGTGTTCTCTTTTTCAGTCAATGACGCAAGTCAACTAGCTGCCCGTCTCAAAGAATCGCTAGGTCTGGAAAGCCCCCATTCTTCAAACCGCGAGTTTGCTCCGGCCTGAGCCCTCTTGAAAACACGGAGAAATTGGCCCATACCTTAATCCTGATATTTTTCACAGGATTACGATGCCATGACATCCCCGACTACCACGCCTGCATGGTCCGCCCTGGCGGCGCTGCAAAGAAATGCTGCCCAGCTATCGTTACGTGATCTTTTGAAGGATCATTCACGATTTGCGAATTTCAGCCAGGCTGAATCTGGTCTCCTGTTTGACTTCTCCAAGCATATAGTAACAAAGGATATCCTAAATCACCTGTTCGATCTGGCGCAGGCAATGAAGGTTGAACAGGTGCGCGACCGTATGTTCACGGGCGATAAAGTTAATAATACTGAGAACAGGGCTGCACTGCATACGGCCTTGCGGGCACCGTGCGATGCCGATATTCGTGTCGATGGCGAAAATGTTATGCCCTTTATCCATGACGTTCTCGACCAGATGAAGAATTTCTCTGACAAACTTCGAGCCGAGAAAAAAATTACAGATGTGGTCAATATCGGTATCGGTGGTTCCGATCTGGGACCACGCTTTGTTGTCGATGCATTGCAGGATTATGCCGATGGTCCGCGTGTGCATTTTGTATCCAATGTGGATGGTGCCGATATCGCTCCCAAACTAAAATCCCTGAACCCTGCAACCACTTTATTCATTATCGCCTCCAAAACATTTACCACCGAAGAAACGATGTTAAATGCACAGGTTGCAAAGGACTGGTTCCTGCAAACACAACCAGCGTCAGCGCTGGTAAACCACTTTGCAGCCCTTTCTACCAATCAGGAAAAAGTGGGCAAATTTGGCATTCTGCCGGAAAACATGTTTGAATTCCGTGACTGGGTCGGCGGGCGTTATTCTCTCTGGTCGGCGATTGGCCTTTCCATTGCCCTGTCCGTCGGTTTTGACCGTTTCCGTGAATTGCTGGATGGCGCCTATAAAATGGACATGCATTTCAGAACGGCACCGCTGGAAAAAAACATTCCCGTCATGATGGCCGTTCTGGGAATCTGGTACCGTAATTTCTTCGATTACCCAGCCCATATGTTACTGCCTTATGATACGCGCCTCGCGAAAATGGCAAAATTCACCCAGCAGATGGATATGGAATCAAACGGCAAGACCGTTGATCGCGATGGCAAAACGGTAACCTATCAAACAGGCCCCGTGCTTTTTGGCGAACCGGGCACGGATAACCAGCATTCGTTCATGCAACTGGTGCATCAGGCCCCCACCCCAATACCGGCTGATTTTATCATTTGCAAAAAACCATCCCATAACCTTACAGCCAGCCATCAATCGCTTATGGCGAATTTCCTGGCGCAGACCCAGGCTCTGGCCATCGGCCAGACTTTGGAAGAAGCCAATGGCGACCCATCGCGCATCTTTACCGGCAATCGCCCCACCACCAGCATTATCCTGCCGGAACTGACCCCGTTTTCTCTAGGTATGCTGATCGCCGCCTATGAACATAAAGTTTTCGTACAGGGAATCATCTGGAATATTAATTCCTTTGATCAGCCCGGTGTCGAACTCGGCAAGAAACTGGCAAAACCCATTCGCAATATGATTGAGACAAAAACAATTGACCCGTCGCTGGACGGGTCGACCAAAGGGCTTTTAAAAGCTCTGCTCGACTGATTACGACACCGCTCGCAGTTTTTCTTCCGATTGCCCGCCCCCATTCAACTGCGGACGCCCGATAGAAACATAGCGGAAGCCATGCTCCTTCATTTCATGCAGCTTGTAGATATTACGCATATCGACAATAGTCCTGGTTTTCAGAAGTGATTTGATACGGTCGATATCCAGCGCCCGGAACTCATTCCATTCCGTCACAATAACCAGCGCATCTGCATCCTTCATGACGGCATAAGGTTCATCACCCCACTCAACACCTTGCAACACCTTCTTCGCGTGATCCATGGCCGCCGGGTCAAACGCCGCAACTTTGGCTCCCGCGTCCTGAAGGGCAGGAATAATAACCAATGAAGGCGCTTCACGGATATCATCGGTATTCGGTTTGAAGGACACACCCAGCACAGCAATTTTTTTGCCTTTAACATTCCCGTCGCAAGCCTCAATAACGCGCGTTGCCATATCCCGCTGGCGTGCATTGTTTACATCCACAACCTGCTCGACCAATGTCTGCGGCGCGTCATACTGGCGGCCAATCTGGACAAACGCTAAGGTATCCTTTGGAAAACACGAACCGCCATAGCCAGGTCCGGCATGCAAAAATTTCTTACCGATACGGCCATCAAGCCCCATGCCACGGGCGACGTCCTGCACATTCGCGCCAGCCTGTTCGCACAAATTGGCGACTTCATTGATGAACGTAATCTTCATTGCCAGAAAGGCATTGCTTGCATATTTAATGATTTCGGAACTTTCAGGTGTTGTGACAACCATCGGCGTTTCGTTGATGTATAATGGACGATAAAGCTGCCGCATAACTTCAGTGGCACGTTCACTGTCTGACCCTACAACAACCCGGTCCGGACGCATAAAATCTTCAATGGCGGCACCTTCACGCAAAAATTCCGGGTTTGATACGACATCAAATTCAGCTTGCGGGTTCGCCTTGCGAATAACTTCGGCCACCTTGTGGGCTGTCCCTACTGGCACTGTCGATTTGTTGACGATGACAGTATAGGATTTCAGATTACGTGCTATCTCTTCCGCTGCTTCAAACACATAAGTCAGATCCGCCTGGCCGTCCACTTCGCGTGGTGGCGTTCCTACGGCGATAAAAATAGCGTCGGCTCCTTCCATGGCTTCCGCCAGGCTGGTGGTGAACGCCAGACGGCCCGCCTTGACCTGCTTTGCCACCAGGTCTTCAAGGCCGGGTTCGTAAATCGGGATTTCACCCTGCTTCAGGCGCGCGATTTTACCTGCGTCCTTATCAACACAGATCACATCAATACCGAACTCCGCAAAACAGGTTCCCGAGACGAGTCCGACATAACCTGTTCCAACAACACCTATTTTCATGGCTTCTATCCTTCCACACGGTTCTGGCGGCAATTAACCATTTTCCGAAGCGTAGGGGAAGCAAAATTTCCTCTTTCCCAAATCTGCCGAAAAAGCTAATCTCAGGGCCATATTTTGCTGATTTTTCAAGGATGACATCAC
>CAMLMM010000076.1 GCA_946481105.1 uncultured Alphaproteobacteria bacterium | reverse complement strand
TCCATGTCCGAGAAACTGCCCACAATCCGCATATTTTTATTTTCATCCATGCGTATCATGGAGATCGACATTTCTACGGCGCGATATTGGCCGGACTTCATTCGCAGGTTTGTCATCGTACTATAACCTGGACGCAATCCTTTAATTACCTGTGACACGGCTTTGCGCTGATCGTCTTGATCATCGGGATGAAGAAGATCGAATAAATTCTTTCCAAGCGACTCTTCAATGCTCTCCTCTGTTATGCGTGTCCATGAATCATTCAGAAACAGAATTTCGCCGGTAAGCGAGATTTCAAAAATAATGTCGGATACCGCGTCAATGATGGCCTTGTTTTCACGTTCTGCCTTGCGAATGGATTGATTCAGCCTCTCACGCTCCTTAATCTCTTCGCTTAACGCGCTATTTTTGCGTTCCAATTCATCGTTCAGATCCGTCAGTGACAAGGCTGAAATTCGGGAATTGCGTATATAAAGAAGTGAAATTCCTGTTATGCCGCCCCCCATCAGCAGAATTACCCAGGGGAATACGCGTAGCATCATGGACTGAACAGTTTGTTCAAAGCTTGCATTGATAGATACTTCGCCGCCGCCAAACCGCTGTTGAAATTTTACTTCAGTCGCTGTTTTATAATCGTAATCGCCCAAACCGGCCCATTTGAAAAAGCTCTGGCCTGTCTGGGCATCCCCCATGACAATACGCATAGCATGTGGGATATCTTCCATACCCCAAAATTGTGGCACCATATGTGCGGGGATGACCGAAATGAAATACCCGGCCTGGCCTGCCGCTAAAATCTTTGCTTCCTTGATAACTATAAGATCCCGGGCCGCCGTATCCGACGTCTCACTTGTCTTGGTTAAAACTGTATCATCTTTATTAATCAGGATTGTGAATTTGCCAAAATTTTTCTGAGAAAACTTTGTTTGCTGCAATAACGTAAAAATGTTTTTCTCTGAATTCTTGGTGTCTTCAGCCTGGTTGCGATATACGCGAACTATGCGCGGGCTGTCACCCTTCATACTTAAAAAATACACGCCGGAAAACTTGATTCCCCCTTCATTTTGAAGGGCGATTTTACGCTGCAGCTCGCGATTCTCGACCGCGTTCAAATCCTGAAGGTTTATATTACCTGCCAGGGAATCAAACGCTTCCATGGCTACTTTCATTTCCTGTTCCTTCAGCGAAACAACCTTCTTTATCTGACTGGTAAGACGGCCTTGCTCTTCGGCAACGATTTTCCCAACAAAGAAATTGATAATGAAAAAAGAAGCGCAAGTAATCAAAAGGCCATTAAGCCCCACCATGATAAGCGTCATATTGCTGCGGATAAAGGAATCGGTATCCGTAGCCTGTGCTTTTTGAGAATAGGATGTTTTACTTGATAACGGCATGTTCAATGGTGCTGGTAACTTGGCTCTTCTTGTTCATTCATGCCGGAATCGTGTTAAATTTTGCCTAATTTTTGCAAAATTTAACATTTTCTAATATTATGACTATCAAAAAGGATGCAATTAGTTGACATTCGTTTACCAAGGTTAATATAATCCCCCATAACTTAATTTTCTGGGAGATATTGTAATGACCAAGAATTTCTTTGAAACTTGGATGAAACCCAACCTTTCAGCCCCCTTTGCTCCTATTGCGCCAAATGCGCCATTCGGCCTGAAAGAGATGATGGAATCCGGTCGCAAATCGCTTCAAGCTTATTCCGAAGCACAACAGATTGCGGTTGAAAGCATGCAATCGCTCGTCCAGCGCCAAACTGAAATCCTGTCGCAGATCGTTCAAGATAATTCTGCTATTGCCAAAGAACTTATGGCAGAAGGCACACCCGAAGAAAAAGTAGCACGGGGTGCGGAACTAATCCGCGAAGCCTATGAAAAAACTTCCGCTGCTGTGCGCGAGGTCAACGACATTTGCAACAAATCGGCGCGTGAAGCATGCGATGTTATCAATGACCGCGTCGCCGCCTGCTTTGAAGAAATTCAATCTACGGCTGAAGAAGCCAAGGAACAAAAGTCCAAAAAATCTTCCGGTGGAAAAAAAGCTGCTTAACGCCAGCCTTCAAAAAAATTTAAAACCCCTCCGCGAGGGGTTTTTTACTGCGGCAAAGTTATCGTAACGCTTAAGCCACCATGCGGACTGCGCCCGAGAGTTACATCCCCACCATGCGCATGAACAATATCGCGGACAATCGGCATACCCAGTCCTACGCCGCCAGTCGTCGTGTTTCGGGATGTATCTGCACGAAAGAAGGGCTTGAATACATCCTCATATAAGGCCGGATCAATACCGGGACCATCATCCTCAACGATAACCCTTATATATTCCTTATCCGACTGCGCTGAAATCCATATAGATGAGCCATATTTCTCGGCATTGTTGATGATATTCTGCAGACACCTTTCAAAGGCAACCGGCTTCACTTGAATCACGATATCATGGTCACAGCTGACGCTAATCTGCTTCCCATGGCGACGCGTGGCCTCCGCCATTTTCTGAAGAAGATCATCAAGATTGATAAACTCTGTCGCCTCTTTCCCTTCGCCGCGAACAAAATTGATATAACTTTCAACCATACGCTCCATATCCGTGACGTCACCTTTCAGAGCATTGATATCCTCCCCCTCACCCATCAGCGACAAGCCAAGTTTTAGCCGCGTCAGCGGAGTCCGTAAGTCATGCGAGATACCTGCGAGCATCGTGGTGCGCTGCTCCACCTGGCGCATAATGCGGTCATGCATATCCAGAAAGGCTTTAGCCGCCTGCCTGACTTCACGTGCCCCTTCGGGTTTGAACGGGGGAATATCCCGGCCCCGCCCCATACGTTCGGCGATAACGGCCAGTTTACGAATGGGCCGTATCTGGTTGCGCATAAATAAAACGGCAACCGCGAAAAGAATGACTGATGACCCCATGACCCAGAACAGAAAAATCGACGCCGACGTAGAATAAAGGCGCCGCTCCAGTGCCAGAACGCGCAACACGCCACCATCCAGCTGCACACCTATATTCACCCAGTCATCCTCCGGCGAGAATGACAGGCTGAACGGACGGCGTACCTGCTTTTCCATGGCCTTGGACAAGGCTTCGACGGTAAATGGTTCCCACGTCCCACGCGCCAACACATCAGGCTGCAGGGTAGCTCCCGATTCAAAGGTAATTAAAAGATCCAGCTTTTTCGCTGAAGCGGCGCTGATATTATCTATCCGTTCTTGTGTGATACGACCATCCAGATCATCGGCAATTACCGCAATTTCGCCAGCGACAGCAAAAGCCAGCCGTGACGTAATTTTGCGCCAATGATTGTCGATGAAAACCAGTGTCGTGACAATCTGCAATAAAAGAACCGGCACGACAATAATCAGCAGCGACCGGGCAAACAAGGTGCGCGGAAGTATCTTCTTTATCCAGTACCAGGGATCAAGCTTACGAAGTGCGCCGAGATTCATCAGCTTGTCCTCAGCAGATATCCCTGCCCGCGTATTGTCTGAATGTAGCGCGGCACGCGTGTATCTTCTTCGATTTTCTTACGAAGTCGCGTGACCTGAACATCGATGGTACGGTCATTTCCGTCCATGCCGCACAGGCGCGCCAGTTCTTCCCGGCTCAAAATCATCCCGGCATGCCGGGATAAAATATCGAGCAACCGGGCTTCCACCGTGGTCAGCTTCACGGTACCGCCCGACTCCGCCCGAATAATTTCTTCATCGGGGATAAACTCCCATGGGCCAATGCGGATACCTTCAATCTTGCGGTTCACATTTTCACGGCGGCGCAAAATGGCCTTCAACCGAAGGACAAGCTCCTTTGGCTCGAACGGCTTGGGCAGGTAATCATCCGCCCCGGACTCCAGTCCCTTGATACGGTCATCTGTTTCGCCGAGTGCCGTCAGCAATAAAATCGGAATATTAGACGTCGCACGCAATTCCTGAGTCAGTTCCAGCCCATTCTTATGGGGCATCATCACATCGACGACCAGCGCGTCAAATAATGCTTCTTTCAGGACGGCCAATGCATTCATGCCATCTTTCGCCGTTGCGACAACAAATCCATTTTCGCGCAAAAACCGCGACAAAAGGCTGCGTATCCGGTCATCGTCGTCAACGACCAGAATATGCGGCTTATCCGTCTCACTGAATAGGGTCATACGGCCCCTTCTCCTTGCAAAATAGGGATTTCAAGGGTAAATATAACGGACAAAATGTTTTAAGAAAACCCAAGAAGTGAGGTATTTATCATGTCCCTGATCCCTTTTGATGACCGCGACGGCACCATTTGGATGGATGGGAAATTCGTGCCATGGCGCGAAGCCAAGATTCACGTGATAAACCATGGCCTTCACTACGCCAGCTCTGTATTTGAAGGTGAGCGTGCCTACGAAGGCCGCATATTCAAAAGCCAGCAGCACACCGACCGCCTGTTCAATTCCGCCCGTGTTCTGGGCATGCAAATCCCATACACAGCCGATGAAATCAACGCGGCGAAAGAAGAAGTGCTGAAACGCAACGGCTTCACAAACGCCTATCTTCGCCCTGTTGCCTGGCGGGGGTCGGAACAAATGGGTATTGGGGCACGCCAGGGCAAAACCCATGTAGCCATCGCCTGCTGGGAATGGCCAAGCTATTTTTCACCGGAACTGCGTGAAAAAGGGATCAGCCTCGTGACATCTAAATGGCAAAAGCCTGCCCCTAATACCATACCTTGGGAAGCCAAAGCCGCCGGCCTCTATATGATCAACACCTTGTCCAAACACGCTGCCGAAGAAGCTGGCTATGTTGACTCGCTGATGCTGGATTATCGCGGCTATGCCGTAGAGGCCACAGGCGCAAATCTTTTCATGGTTAAAAATGGCATTATCCGGACGCCAAAACCGGATTGCTTCCTGAATGGCATCACCCGCCAGACAGCTATCGAGCTGGCCCGCGATCTGGGATACACGGTTGAAGAAAACCATATCACCGTTGATGATCTGAAACAGGCCGATGAAGTCTTTATCACCGGGACAGCCGCCGAAATTACCGCCATTGGAAAAATTGATGACACTCTATATACGGTTGGACCTGTGACCCGCGCCATCCGCGATGCCTATGATAACCTTGTGCGCGGGCGCCCTTATAAATCGGCTGCCGCCTAAATGAAACTTATTCTTGCGTCTGCTTCCCCCCGCCGCCTGGATCTGCTGGCCCAGATCGGGATTATTCCTGCAGCGGTTATACCAACCAATATCGATGAGACGCCCCATAAAGGCGAATTGCCGGATAAGCTGGCCCACCGCCTTGCCAGGGAGAAAGCGTTGGCTCTCACCGGACATCCCGGTGACTTGGTTCTGGCCGCCGATACGGTCGTTGCCGTGGGTCGCCGTGTACTGCCTAAAGCCGAAACACCGGAAGAGGCAGCTTTGTGCCTCGACCTGCTCTCGGGGCGTTCCCACCTTGTCCATGGCGGAATTGCCCTGCGCCTGCCGGATGGCTCCTTGAAATCACGCCTGATTACCACAAAGGTCATTTTCAAGCGCCTTTCTTTGGCTGAAAAAGAAACTTATATAAAGTCAGGAGAATGGCAGGGAAAAGCTGGCGGCTATGCCATTCAGGGCCGCGCCGCGGCCTATGTAAAGAGCATAAACGGTTCCTACCCCAATATCGTGGGCTTGTCGCTCCATGATATTGCGAATATGTTAGAAGGTGCCGGATTCGTCGGCCATAAGGGTTAATCGCTTTGGATATCATCATCGAAGAACAGGACGGATGTTTGTGGGTTGCCGCAACGGAACGCAAACGGATTGAAGGTCTTGAAGTCGACCCTCCGCATGAACTTGTTCGCTGGGGATCAATATACTGGGCGCGCGTCGACCGGATTGATGCCAAACTCGACGCAGCCTTCCTTGATCTTGACGGTGACGTCACCGGCATTCTTTATAATAAGGATATCCGTATTCTTGATAAAAAGGGCAAGCTGACCAAAGGCGGGCAAACCCCTATCGGCAAGACCCTGTCCAATGGACAATATATTCTTGTTCAAGCCAAGCAAGGCTACCTTGAACCTGAATATGAAGACAGCCGTCCCTACGAAGATAAATGCCCGGTCATGAGCATGGATATCGCCATTCAGGGGCGGTATATGATCCATACGCCACTTGATAACAGCAACCGCATTTCATCACGCATCCGCGATAAAAAACTGCGGAAGCAGCTGGAAGAAATGATGTCAACTCTCCATGACGTCGAAGGCTTTATTCTTCGGGCCGCCGCCGCCAATACGCAAAGCGATGTCCTTATCCGCGAAGCTAAAATTCTGAAAGCTGTTTGGGAAGGACTATCCGAATACGCCGCAGGTGATGAAAGCATCCTCATCATGGAAGGCCCGGATGCCCTGCAGCGGTCGCTCAGCGATAATTCATTGCGCCCTATCCGCCGCATCGAAGTAGTCACGCTGGATCATTTCCAGACTGCTGAAGACTGGTGCGAGCTTTTTGCCCCGGACCTGGTGACCCGCATAAAACCGGTTGAACTGAAAAACGCCACCAGCGATCTGGCGCTGCTTGACCATTATGACCTGATTAAGCCGATTGAATCGCTCTTCCAGCCTTACGCTATTTTACCGGGTGGTGGAAATATTCTTATTCAGGGGACGGCGGCCCTGGTTGCCATCGATGTCAACCGCGGCCCGGATAAAAACAGCAACCTGACCATCAACCTCGAAGCTGCCACCGAAATCATCCGCCAGATACGCATCCGCAATCTCGGGGGCATCATCATGATAGATTTTATCCGCCTCAAAGATGAAAAAGAGCGCAAACAGCTGATCACCCACATCGAACGCCTGATTGACGACGACCCCTGCACCGTTCAAATCCACGGCTTTACAGCCTTGGGGCTTCTGGAGGTTTCACGCCAGCGCCGCACACCTACCCTGTTTGAGCGTGTTGGCTATATGTTTGAAGAAGCGTAGTATTATATTTGACATATTCATTGTTGCTGTGCTAGATTTCACCACCTTATAAAAATAATAAAATAATTTTGAAGGTGTGAGATGAGTTTACTTGAAGATTTGTTCTGCATTGCTTGCAATGAAGACCCTGAGCAGGCGCAGGAACCAAAAACCCCGGCAAAACAAGGCTGGTTCCATAGATTGCTGGCAACATTTACGCAATCATCACAGCCACAGGCGACGCCGCAACAGCCGGAAAAAACTTTCACCCCTTCGGGTTATATACTGTCTGAAACACAAGACAGCCTTACCATGCTGACTATATGTTACGATGCTTATGTTCCATCTTTGCAGAAGGCTGCACAAAATATCCTCGAGAATAAAGCGCACGATACCCCATCTGCCGTCCTTGGGGCCGCTACCAGGTTGATTAGAGCACCAGCTTTCAATACCATAAACGACAAGACAATTCTGGATCGCAGCTATTTCAATTCTCTGCGTCATTTCGCCGACGCTATATTATCCAACCAGCAACAATCTACACTGGACGAACCTACCATCTACGCAGCACAGCGTTTTATTCAAAGCTTCCCTGATCGGCAACATATTCTGACCAGTATCGCTGCGCCCACATCCGACGAATTCGCACCGCCCTACAATTAACAGCCTGTTTTTTCTATTTAATCCGATTTATCATATCCGCCTGACATAGGGGGATATGATGGATTCAGCCAGACTCAAAGAAAAGTTAAATGCAATTGAATCACGCCTTTCAAAAATCGAGAGGCAACTGAACATACCTGCCCCCGTTGCGGCACCCCCTGTGTCCTCCGATGATTGGGAAGTCACCGTGCCTGCCGTTCCCCCGCCGCCACTATCTGTCCCAAAGAAGTCCGAAGACAAACCGGGCAACTGGCTGGGGATTGTAGCTATACTCTGCTTCGTTCTGGCCGCCGGATTTATCATCAAATTATCCATCGATTCTGGCTGGCTCACCCCGGCACGGCAGATCGGCATTTCGACGCTACTGGGGCTAAGCCTGATTGGCACGGGCTTTGCCTTTATGCGCGCTGACCGCGCTTATGCCAGTTACTTGCCCGGCGGCGGTATTATCATTCTTTACCTCAGCGCTTTTGCCGCTCATAAATTTTATGATCTAATCTCTTTTGAAATGGCAATTTCCGCCACCAGTCTTATTTCAGGACTATGCGTCTGGCTTTATACCCAGATACGCCATGACATTTACCCAGTGACCGCCGCTGTCGGCGCGTACCTGTCACCGCTGGTTTTAGGCATGAATACCGGCACGGAATTCACCCTGTATTATTTCATCCTCTGCTCGGTCGCGTTCTCGGTCATATCCATCTGGGTGCGTTCCCGCCTGTTGACCCAGATATCGGCCTATCTGGCTATCCTGATGACGGCCAGTGTTGGCAACAGGCTGGGGGCAGACGCCTTCGTGGCCTCTATGCTCGCGCTTCAGTTTTTTATCTTTACGATCGGCACCTATTTATATTCCCGTCACAGCAAAACCCCGTTGACAGAAACCGAAGGCTGGAGCTTCCTGCCCGTCCTCCTCATTTTCTATGTCATGGAATATGATTTTATCCAGCGCATAAGCCCCGATATGGCCCCGTGGATATCGCTCGGCTTTGCCGCATTCCTGCTGGGTGTATATCTCACCGCCAAGCGCTATTTTGCCGACAATCTCGGCAGCCTGACCATCGTCATGGCCTTTGCGACCGTAGCGTTTTTCCATTCCGCCTATCTGGAACTTATGCCATTCGATTTACGTGCCTGGTTGTTTCCTGCCATTCTGATCGGTGTAGTGCTGGCACCCGCCTCACTCTTTACCCGTGCGCAGAACAAGGCATATCTTATCCCTGCCCTGGCCGTACTTGCCGTGCTGGGGATTGAATATATAAGCATGGTCTTTCACCTGCTTGAAAATAACAATGCATCCTGGT
>CAMLMM010000075.1 GCA_946481105.1 uncultured Alphaproteobacteria bacterium | reverse complement strand
TAAACTGCTGGATAAAGAAGAAAAAACATTCGCCTATGACAAGGGCATAAGCTGGAAATATGAATTAAAACTGGCTGCTTAAAAAATAAAGAACAGGGAAGCAAAAAATGACAACAAAAAATGAAATAGAACTACGACAATGGCGTGAAGATGATTGGCCTGATTTCAGGAGAATACGTCTGCAGGCATTGCAGACGAATCCTTCTGTTTTTTTGAAAGGCTACGACGAAGAAGCATCACAACCAGATTCGTATTGGATAGACTGCCTGTCGAGCGAGAATAGCGCTGTATTTGGTTTATACGACGCTGAAACAGTTATTGGTCTGACAGGTGCGTTTCGCTATCGGGAAAGCCCACATGACACAGTTATTCTTGGTATGAGTTTTATTCATCCCGATTATCGTGGGCGCGGTCTGTCCGAACTTTTTTACCAGGCGCGCATTGACTGGGCACGATCTCAGGAAGGCATTACGCGCGTGATTGTGTCCCACCGTGACGGTAATGAAGCTTCCAAGGCCGCCAACCAGAAATTCGGCTTTGTGGCGACGGATTCTACAGAAACCGTGTTTCCAGATGGTGCGCTCGCCAAGGAATATAACTACGAATTAAAAATATAAGCAGGGAAATAAAAAATGACAATGAAACAGGAATTGATGCAATGTTTTTCTCTGGAGACAGAACGCCTGATACTACAAGTGCCTGAATTTGACGATGCGGACATGATTCAAGCCGCCAAGGAAGCGCGGTCGGACGATTTGCGCCGCTGGATGAGCTGGTCCACGCCCGAAGCCATGTCGATGGCGGGAACCGTGGCCTTTCTGGCCCATGCGCTGGACATGGCGAATAACCGCAATCTGCCTATCATGGCGATATCGAAAGCCACGGGTGATTTCGTCCTGATGACGGGACTGGACGCCGAGGACGATAATTTCAAAACTGTCAGTACCGGTTACTGGATGGCGAAACGCTTTGAAGGTCAGGGTTATGGTTTTGAGGCCATGACCGCTGTTCTGCGCCTGACATTTGAACAGGCAGGCACACAGAAAGCCAATATGGCTTACTACGAAGGCAATCAACGCAGCCGCAATCTGATGAAACGTCTGGGATTTTCGTTTGAAAGCTTGGAACCCAAAGGCCATATCTGCCATCTCGATGGTCGGGCGATGGATGTCTATAACTATACCCGCACGGTGGCATATGAATGAATCCACCTGCACCCGGAATATAAGACTGCTCTATCTGTTCACGCTGTGCGTCAACAGCGTCTTTATACTGCCGGTTATCTTGCCGTTTTACCAGTCGCAGATCGGGCTGACCTTTCATGATTTTCTTATCGGGGAATCGGTATTCGCGGCAGGTCTTATTCTCTTTGAGGTACCGACCGGCTGGATCGCCGACCGCTGGGGCCGCAAGCACACCATGATGGCTGGGGCTGCGTGGTATATTGTCTGCCTGTACCTCCTGATGACGGCAAATTCCTTCTGGGACACGGTCGTGGCGCAAGGGGCGATTTCCCTGGCCATCTGCCTGATATCCGGCGCCAATTCGGCGTTTCTGTATGATACGCTGCTCTCGGCGGGGAAGGAATCCGACTACCGCCGTCACGAAGGTTTTCGTTTCGGTCTGCAATTATACGGCTGCGCGTTTGCGTCCGTTGTCGGGGCGTATCTGTATACCATCGCGCCGACATTGCCCTTTCAGGTCGAAATGGGATGTCTGGTGATTGGGGCGTTTTGCTGCTTCCTGATGACGGAACCGGAGCGGCACAAGCATATCGCCCCACACCACCCGCTGAAGGATATGAAAGACACGCTGGTCTATGTTCTGGCGGGGCACCGCGATATCGCCGCCATTATCATCCTGATGACGCTGGTTTTTTCGACAACGAAAATCGCCATGTGGTCGATACAGGCTTATACATCGCTGCTGGGCCTGCCTGAATCATATAATGGCTGGATCATCGCCATCGTCATGCTGATTGGCGCGCTGAGCGGTCATTTCAGCCATCGCATTTTCCCGCGGTTACAGGGGCGGCAGGTATTGTATGCCATGCTGGCGCTGCTGGTTGTCACACTGTCATTGGCCGGGTGGTTACAATCGTATCTTGGATTGGCACTGCTGGGGATGGAGGCATTCGTCTATGGCTTTGCCGCGCCGCGTGTGCAGGAAAGCCTGAACCAGATGGCGGATTCGGGACGCCGCGCGACGATTTTGTCGGCGGCCAACCTGACGACATCGATCGGATTTATCCCGTTCTCGCAGTTGATCGGCCTCACCACCGACCATTACGGCATTGGCATGGCACTGATAGGACATGCGGCCACGCTGGGCCTGTGCGCTATAATCGTCTATACCATGCTGGAGCAAAAAATCAGACTCCGGCGCAATAATCGGGAATGCTCATGATACGGTTGGCCCCGGTCGAGGATATGGCCACAAAACGGCCGTTGCCATGTGCCACGCCGCGCCAGAAATTGGCCTCAGCCGCCGTGCGGGCCGTCCAGGTGATCCCGTCGGGTGACGTTATGACGCGGTTGGTCCCGCTGCTGGCGACCGCGACATAAAGGCCATTGCCATAGGTGACCGCCCGCCATTCATTGGATGCAGGGATGCTACGCGTTGTCCAGGTGATTCCATCCGGCGACGTCATCACCACGCTGCTGTTATAGGCGGTTGCGACGAACAGGTTATTGCCAAAGGTCACGCTGGTCCATACATTGATGCCGGGCGCGGCCCGCGCGGTCCAGGTGACACCGTCCGGTGACGTCATAACGCGGTTGCTGCCGCTCTCGGCTACTGCCACGAACAATCCGTTGCCGAAGGTCACTTCTTCCCAGTAATTATTCTGGGGGGCGGGATAAGATGTCCAGCTGGTGCCATTCGATGACGTCATGATGCGGTTGGTGCCGCTATAACTGACCGCCGTATAGACGCCGTTTCCATAGGCGACCCCCAGCCAGCCCTGAAAATAGGGGTGGGTTTGCGCGGTCCAGGTGACTCCGTCCGGCGAGGTGGCAAAGTTATTATCGTTTCCAATAGCCACAAACTGCCCCCCGCCATAAGCCACGCCGGAATAATTGCCTGAGCCGGCGCTGCGCGCTGTCCAGGTGATCCCGTCCGGTGACGTCATGACCCGGTTGGTGCCGGTATTCGCCACCGCGACAAACAACCCATTGGCGTAGGTGATGGCTTGCCAGCCATTCGCCTCAGGCGCGGCAATGGCCTGCCACCCGGAACAGGGGTTGCTGGTTTTGGTGACGGTGGCGGTCTTGGCGCTGCCCGTGCCGCTGGCATTCGTAACCGTTACGCTGGCCGTGAGTGTCCCCGCCAGCAACGCGGCGACATTTATCCCCGCGACCGCCTGTGGATCGGCGCTGACGGCCCCCGACCCGGTGACGGGCGTTCCGCCGCCGCTGCTGGAGATGGAGTAATTATAGGTCGCGCCGCTGGTGGGCGCGCCGGTCAGGTTAAAAGCCGCTGCGGTTTCGTTGCTGCCGTCAATCGGCGATGTGGTAAAGGCAACCTGATAGGCCTGCGCCTTAATTCCGGACGTGTCGGGAAGTGTAAAGGTGAGTGTGGCGGAGTTGCCGGCAAGGTCAGTGATCGTCCCGCCATTCGGGTCAATGCTGGCCGACGCAATGGCAATGCCATCCGCGTCCAGATCGCCGGCGGCAACGGCATAGGTAAATGTCAGGGACGACGTTCCCGACCCGGCGGTGTACACGGCATAACGCGTGGCCCCGCCGACATCCAGCGCAATGCGTGGTGTCCCTCCCCCTGTATTCACGGTCACGTTTTCCGATGTGGCCACCGTAAAGGAAACAGGGCCCGCCAGAGCTGATTTGGAAAAAACCAGAATCAGAAAAAGAATCTGAAAAATAATCCGGCGGGTAAACATAACAAAAATCTCGCATATTCGCGACATTCCGCCAATAGCGGGAACAGAAAATGGCCGGGTTATGCGGATAAAAAACTGAATCTAATCGTTATATGTCACCATTTGTTTGCTTTTTTCTTTAAATGGTTGTGTGATTGCATCACTACGCTTTTCCTCACTGCGCTTGTACACGTAAATCCCGAGGACGGATAACCCCACCGCCCAGATTGTGCCGAGCGACTGAACGGCTTCAATCACCATCGCCGCCTGCGGCGTCTCAAACACGATGACGTAGGCGAGCGCCAGCATCTGCGCCGCCCAGGTCACGGCGATGATATACCCGAAAGTCGGGCGCATCCGGCGGACATAGGCATCGGACGACGCTACCTCCACCCGCAGCGATTCATTAATCTGCTCAATCGCGTTCTGCCGCTCGGTCGATTCCATCTCCTGCATTTTCTCAACATGGGAATTCAGAACCGCCATCTGCTCCGGCGTCATCTTCCCGCTGGTAAACGCCGTTGTCAGGTTATCAAGCGCCGTGGCCGCCCCTTGCGCCACCGGCGTATTCACGTTCTTCAATCCTTCGGCCAACCCCTTGATAAGCGCAGGCAACCCGGCCTGTAATAATAACGGAACCATTTACACCTCCGTCAGATGATAGAAAACGTGGCGGCCAATCACCGCCGTCGGCTTTTGCCCTTTGGCCCAGTCTGGCGCGCTATTTCCCGTTAGATTGCGGGCGTGATAATGCGTCGCGCCATAGGTCGGATCTTTCACGAACCCCAATACCGCCCGCCGCGCCACACGTAGCGCGGTCGCAAAATAAATGTCATTTTCAGTCACGCTGGTCAGCTTGCGGAAATTCGGGTCAGATTTATTCCAGCACGAAAATTGAAACGGCTTCTGGCAGACCTGCATGATATTATTGCCCCACCAGTACCCGTGAAGTTTCCGGGCGATTTCCACACGGTTAAGGATAACGCAGGCGACCGCCTCCATCCCGGCCTTCCCCTCGCCCCGCGCTTCGCCCCACAGGGTCCGCGCCAGCACATCAATTTCCAGCGCTGCATAAAATTTAGCCGCCCCCGGGTCATTCGGGTCGGCGGCATTGGTCAAGGCCATCAGTTTAGGTGTATCATTCATGGTTTAGTTTCCTTTCATATTTTTTTCGGCTTTGAGGGCAGTGACATCCAGCTTCGCTTCAATGCGCAGCAGATGGGATGTCAGGCGGTTTTCCAGCAGGCGCATGTCGCTGGTCTGGGCATAGGTGCGGGCGACCTCGACCTTGTAATCGGCCAGGTCATCGCGCAGGCGCGACACCATCCAGAACAGGGCGGACAGCACGGGTATTTCAATCACGGCTATCCACCAGCCGAAGAAATTGAGTATGTCAGGCATTATATGTTCTCCTTTCAGATATCGAATTCGGTATTGGCCAGGCGTGGCGGACGGCGCATAACAATACGGCCGGGGCCGGACGATTTTTTGCGCCTGATGCGGATCGGCTGCATCGCCATCGCCCCGGCGACGGCGTCCAGACAATCGTCATGACCGCGTTGCCGCTCGGGCCGCCATTCCTGCATCTCGGTCATGAACGGCGTGGCACAGACACGCTGATGCACATGGAGCGCCCGCGCTGCCAGCACGGCATCAAACGCTTCCTGTATGCGGATATGTTTCGGTTTGCTGTTATGCTGTTCCTTGACGCCACAGGCCACACCCGCCGCCGCCAGCTCGGTGCGCAACCGTCCCGGCAAAAATTGGCCCAGCCCGTTGGTTTCCACCCCGATGCAGGACAGGCTGTACTCACGCACCAGTTCGACGACACGCTGGCATTGCTGGGTGGCGGCATCGGTGTTGCTGTTTTTATCGATGCGGAGCTGTTCGATATGCTGCACCCAGTATTCGCCATCCGCATCGGTATAAACAACCGCGAGAATACTGCGGTCACGGTTATCCTGCCCGAAGGACGGGTCCCACCAGGCCGATACCCCCGCCATACGTCGCTCACCCAGACGTGAAATGGTTTCACCCCCGGCAACCTGGATATCCAGTTCCTCATTGTAAAACTGGATATTCTGATGCGCGAGCGACCCATTGGCCGGGTTGACCGGTTCGCACATCATCTGGCTCGCGAATTGCAGCGGCCCGGTTTTGAGTTTGACCGCTTCAATTGCCGCCAAAGTAAACCGTTCCGGCCACGCGCTGACACCGCCCTCATTTATCACGGGCAGAACAAACCGCTCAAAATTACTCAGGAACGGCGCGTCCTCGCCCAGCTCCCGGCGCGGTGTGTCGGCGTAAATCGTATGCCAGCAATGCGGCGTCCCGACATAAAGCTGCATCCCGCCGGGCGTCAGGATATAATCCAGCTCCAGCAGACGTTCCCGCAGGGTTTCGCGCTTCTCGGCACTGTCACAGGTGCGCGGCACCTCGACATCGTCACAGATAATCACATCGGCGCGTGTGCCGGTCAGGTTGGTGGTGACGCCCTTGGCGAGCATCGATGGGTCGCGAAGTTCCATCTTGCGCGTAACCGTAAAACGGTCACTGCCCCATTGGTCGGCATCCCGCGGTATTAAATGACGTGTGAAGGGATGACGTTCGATAATGCGTTTAACATTGCGCACCATCTTACGCGCCAGCGCCAGGTCCGCCGACAGGACGATGATGCGCGTATCCGGCGCAACCCATAAACGCCACGCGCAATACAGCCCGACCAGCGTTGATTTGCCGCAGGACCGGAACGCCATCAGCAGCAACCGTGCCCGCGCACGGCTCCCCTTGGTTACCAGCCAGCTGGCAATGCGCAGGTGATGACGTGGGGTGGCTTGGCGCTGGCTTTTGTTCCACAGCGCCATAAAAATGGGAAATGAGCATGGGGACATGATTCTCCTTTAAAAAACGGGCATAAAAAAACACCCCGTGAGGAGTGCTGGTGTATTTTGTTAATGACATTAAAAAATTTCTATCTTGCTGTCATTGCGAGGAGGAACAATGTTCCGACGCGGCAATCCATTCTATGTTCGTGGATTGCTTCGTCGCCAAATGACTCCTCGCAATGACGGTAAGGCCGAAAACTCTTACGTTTTCTGCAATTCAGTTAAAATCAAACTTATATGTAACCATGGGGACATCACCCAGTATGGACTTCATGCCGCGATAGAAGGGGGGGTTACTCACTGGTTGTCCACCCTGGCCTTTATACAAAGACCGCGCAATACGGTTTGATTCCTCCGTGTAAAGATACGCATGCGCGCAATCTTTGCTTCGCAGATTATCCATCGCCACTTTTAACAATGCCCGGCCCAGCCCATGCCTTTGATAATCCGGATCAACGCACAAGGATTCAATAGATCCAACGCGCAGCCATTTCCACGGCACCGGGGGATAGGCCTTCGATATAAAAACGCAGCCTGCTATTCCATTATTTCCATTAATTTTAAGTCCCTGGAAATAAGAACCACATATATTCTGCGAAGTGTTATAATAACGCTCGAACGATCTCTGCCAGTACCGCATTGTTTCCCAGTCTGGGGCCGTCTGTCCCGCCCGCTTCCATGCTGCCCGCAACTGAAGCGAGGCAATTTCATGGACATCGTCATCTGTCACAGGCACAATTTGCGCGGTCATTTTTGCGTATGGATCCACAATCAACCCAAATCCCGCTGGTACATGACAATTCCTGTCTCACGCCCATTCATTTTAATTGGGCGTAGCGTACTCTGGCGACGCGTCCAGCCCAGATGCTTATAAAATCCGCAGGAAATTTTATTGTTGGCCTCTGCCCAGAGTATTGATTTGTTACATCCCTGCTGACGCAGAAAATCTAACGCGCTCTGCATTAAACGCTGCCCTATTTTCTGGCCCCAGTTATCGGGGTCAACAAATAATCCTTCAATACGCCCGGTTGTTGCCGTGGGAACGCGGTCCGTGATTTTAACCGCTGTGGTAAAAACGCAGCCTAGCAACTTGCCTCCCACCATCCATTTATAAGAACTGTAAAGACGGTCATCATGACCAGCCATATCTTTATAATAGGTGCGCCAGAAACCTATGCGACCCAGTTTTTCCTGCGCGGTCAAAGAAGGCTTATAACGTTCAACATACCTCAAACAATAATCCGCATAATGATCCGCGCGTGCCTGCAGGGTCGCTATCGCCGGTATGTCGCCGGCCGTCACGGGTGTAATCTCGGGGTTGGTCATCCCCTCTTATACTTAACAATTATGTTAATTGTCAACTTCTTCGCATTCCTGCTCGCTCAGCTCGGCTTCGGCCTCGGCAATCATGCTGGCCAGAAGGTCGGCCTCGTATTTGGCCGTCTGGTTTTTGTCCGGCAGATCGGCCCATTTCGCAAGCTTGATCAATAACTCCATATGTCCCAACGCCACTTTGGCATTACGATGCGTTTCAGCAAAATTGCCTTCTGTTTCTTTATTCATGTGTTTCCGATAGGACATCATCACCTTCGCCATTGCCTGTGGTAAAAATTCAGCAATCTGTTCCCGCGTACGTGCTTCAATTGTTTTATTTTCACTCATATAAAATCCTTTCTAACTGAAACGCGATAATATGTGCCACGACCCGCCATCCGACACGACGGTGATGGCCTGATACTGCGCGGATAATATCTGGTTATACTGGTCCGGACCGGCGCCACCCTGTACGCTGACCGTCACCGTATTGGATGACGTGTCCGTCTTCTTGATGGTCACACGCCGCCCGATGGCTTTTGCCGCATTGGCGGGCGGCAGGCGGGCCGTCAGATTGCCGCCGAAACTGGACAGTAAATACACATCGACCGCCATATCGATGTCATAAGTTCCGGTTCCATCGTAATAGCGCGTGTTGCCCGGCGACCGGTTGGATGAAATCACAAACCATTCCGCCCCGTTGGACATCATGGTCACGTAATCATTCTCGCCCCCCAGGTAATAATGAGTGCCATCCGGTCCGGAGCCGCCGTTTTCTGCCACGGTGATGATGTTTTTCGATGTATCGGTTTTCTTCACCACCATCATCACCCCCGCGGCCACAACCGCCTGCGGCAGGTTGACGGTCAGCGGCCCGCCGAAACTGGATACCAGATGGACCGAATGCGACAAATCAAGCGTGATTGTTCCGCTCGTGTCGATATACTCGGTGTCATAACGCTGCAAGGTTGATGTCAGGTCGGTGCAGATACTGCGCTGCAGACGGTTTTTATACGGATATCCGGCATTATACGCCGTGTATTGCCCGCCGGATAAATCCCAGATGGCCGACCCGTCACTGGCGGACAGCAGATTGTAAATCGCCGTTTCAATCGACCCCGCCATCAGTTTGACGTTCGGGACGGCATTAAATGACTCGGTATACAGATTGACGAAGAGGGTTTTGTTCGACCCTGGGCCGCAACAAACACAGGACTGCGCCGTGCCATTCACATTGGCCTCGAAATCCATGAAGCTGTTATTGAACGACCCTTCCTCAATAAATACACCATGACCGGATGTCGTCGCCCCCAGCGAATACACGCGGAGATCGGAAGAGCGTCGTGT
>CAMLMM010000074.1 GCA_946481105.1 uncultured Alphaproteobacteria bacterium | reverse complement strand
GGCGTGGCATCTGCCGCAATGGCCTGAGGAACCAGCATGGTTAACCCAAGCGCAAAGGCAGAATAAAAAGAAACGAGTGTATACTTCACGGACATGATTTTCCTCTTTTGTCGTTATATTAGTTTTTATGCCAGTTAGAATTGGGTGCCAAAGTTGAAGCGAAAAACTTGAGTCGTATCATAGTCTTCCTTCATAATTGGCGCAGAAAAGTCGATCTGCAACGGTCCCATTGGCGAACGCCATGAAAATCCCATACCTGCTGCAACACGTATTGAATCTTCATCTGCCAGATTCAACGAAGAATCCGTATCAATCCCCCACAAGGAACCAAAGTCGCTGAAAACGTGGCCAGATACCCCCAGGTCCTCAGGCAACCCAAGCGGGAAGTTCAATTGTATCAAACCACGATAAAACTGGTTACCACCCAGCGAGTCATCCGTGCTTAAGTCGCGCGGACCGACGCCAGCCGTTTCAAAACCACGAAGATTGTTACCTCCAAGGAAGTAACGCTCGTTAATACGCACATCGTCGTCACTGTAACCGCTGATAACCCCTGCTTCAGCCAGAGTGTTAATATACCAGTTCTTAGCAATGGGGTAGTAATAAGTCCCACCCAGACGCCCGGCAATATATTTCGCATCGCCGCCTAAACCGGCAAGCTCTGTTTCAAACCAGGCCGAATAGCCATCTGTTGGAAAAAGCTTGCTGTCGACATCTGAATAATCAAGACGCTGCAGGATAGATGACGTCAGAATGTCACCTTCCTGATCACGAATGTAACGGGACGCATCACTATCAACATTAGTAATGTTGTTATCTTCGATTCGATATTTCCAGGTCTGACGGAGATTGCGTGACAAAGGATATCCTACACGTGCCCCGAAACCTGTTTTTTTCTGGTCAAATGAACTTTCATCCTGCTGATCGCGTGTCGTATGGAACAAATCAATACCTGCCAAAAGATTGCGATCCAAGAAATAGGGCTCTGTCAGCGATAGATCAAATTCCGTGCGTGTCCCAGCAATAGTAGCGGCCAATCCCAGATCTTTCCCGGTACCCAGCAGGTTTTTTTCACGAATGCTGAAATCTGCCAGGGGACCATCTGCCGTAGAGAACCCGGCGCCCAGAGATATGCTTCCGGTCGATTGCTCTTCCACGTTTACATCGATAACAGTTTTATCCGGCGTACTGCCAGGTAAAGTTTTCACATCAACCTTGGCAAAATAACCCAGGTCTTTCACATTCTGCTCTGATTTTGATAAGAGACTGCGGTTGAAAGGGTCTCCCTCGGACAATTCAATCTGACGCCGAATAACTTTATCAAGCGTCCGCACATTACCGTCGACATTAATACGTTCAACAAAAACACGCGGGCTTTCATTGACATTAAAAACAATATCAATGGTATGATTTTCGCGATTGCGATTAATGTCTGGAACGACATTAACAAACGCATATTGCATATCACCAAGTTTCTTGGTCATGCTGTCGATAGAATCTTTGACTTCATTTCCATTATACCAGTCCTTGACTTTCATATGCAGCGTATCGGTCAAAGTAGCAGGGTCAAGGTTGCGTATCTGCGAGTTTATACGAATATCGTTGATACGGTAGCGTTCACCTTCGTCGATAGTCATGGTGATATAGAATTTATCCTTGTCTTGCGACAATTCGGACACCGCGGACAAAACGCGGAAATCAGCATAGCCTTCTTTCAGGTAAAACTGACGGAGCAATTCCTGATCATAAGCGAGTCGGTCCTGGTCATATTTATCATTAGACGACAGAATGCTGTACCAGCGCGCTTCCTTTGAGGTCAGTTCCGATCGCAGTTCATCGGCGCTAAAGCGGTTATTGCCGACAAAGCGGATTGTATCAATTTCAGTAACCGGGCCTTCTGAAATTTCAAAAATCAGATTAACGCGGTTTTGATCCAGCTTGATAATTTTTGGCTGAATATCAGCAGAAAATCGCCCATTTTTTTGATAAATGCTGTAAAGACGTGCAACATCTTCCTGAACGCCAGTCCGCGTAAACACCTGACGTGAGCGCGCCTGAATTTCCCCCTGCAACTGCTCATCCTTCAGGTCTTTGTTGCCTTCAAATGCAACCTGATTGATAACGGGGTTTTCCACAATTTTGACAGTCACGATACCGGAGTTCTCGCTAACCTGAACATCGGCAAACAGGCCGGTAGCAAACAGGCTCTTCAACGCCTGATCAAGGGCGTCCTGCGTTACCTCATCCCCCTTTTTCAGGCTGAGATAGGTCATAACCGTAGCAGGCTCCACACGTTCCGATCCTACAACGCGGATATCGGAAACCTGTGCCGCCCAGGCAGAAAATGAACACAAAGCTGTGACGGCAGTCGTGCAAAGGAATATTTTTGATCTCATATGAATTCTCGATATGGAAAAATGACGATTCGGGGGGCCTTGCAGCCCGCCAACATCCGGAAATTTACAGGGAGTTCATTGTGATATCAAGGGAATAAGTCAACCTGGATGTAAAACTATTCATCCAGGCTGAAATGGTTACGGAAATTATTATCAGGAGCCCGCGCCTTTAAAAACAAAGACTTGCAGGATGTCATTAAGGTTTGAAAATACCATAAGCGATACAAGAATAACCAAGCCAAAGCGGAAGGCGTATTCCTGTACACGCTCGGAAATCGGTTTCCCGCGAACAGCCTCCATACCATAGAATAACAAATGACCGCCATCCAGCATGGGGATGGGGAACAGGTTAATCAAACCAAGATTAATAGATAATCCTGCTGTAAACACAAACAAAGCTATCCAGCCCTGCTCGGCCATCGTCCCTGCCATGGCACCGATACGGATAATCCCACCCAATTCCCGGGTACTGCGTGTCCCGACGAATATCTCACCAATGGCTTTCAGCGTATCGGCTGTCATTTCGTAAGTTTCGTGAACAGCCACACCAATGGATTCAATTGGGCCATATTGCACAATATTGTTTTCTGATTTTACACCGAGCATCAGAACATTATAATCCTTCGACTTGCTATCAGTCAGATGCTTATTAAGGTCGGCCGGCGGCTGGACCTTCATTTCAAATTCCTTAGGGCTCCCGTCTTTTTCCTTCCCGGATGTCGTGATCAAGGTCACTTGGCCAAGAGATTTCAAAAGCAATTCGCGGGCCTTGTCGACGTTGCCATCCACGCGAGTCCCATTAACCGCAACGATTGTCTTTATATCAAGCCCATCAGCAGGCCCAAAAAAACCCATGTAACCGTATTCACTGGTAAAACCAAAGCGATCCACGTCTTTCATGCGTTTAGGCGTACCTGTCAGCTCAATAAGCTTGCCGTCGCGTTCGATTTCAAATTTTATCGGCTCATCAAGAGTCAGAATAATCGTGCGGCGAACTTCGCGGAAACTGTCAATCGGGGTGCCATTAACGGTCTTAATGACATCGCGCGGCATAAAATTGCCCTTATCAGCAGCCCCGCCGACTTCCACACCAGATATCTGCGGCGGAACGACTGGTCGGCCCAGGCTTGCATAGAGAACAGTCAGAATGACTACGGCGAACAAGAAATTGATAGCCGGACCTGCAAATACAATCGCGGCCCGCTTCCATACCGGCTTAGCGAAGAAAGCCACTTCCCGTTCAGCAGCCGTCATTATATGCGTATGTCCGGCATCATCTTCGACAACCTCTGTATGACCGGCGCTTGTAGGGTCGGCATCGCCAAACATTTTGACGTAGCCGCCAAGCGGGAAAAGCGAAATTTTCCACCGCGTCCCTGATTTCGCCGTCCATCCGAAAATTTCGCGCCCAAACCCGACCGAGAATACCTCAACGCGCACACCACACAGTCTGGCGACAATATAATGACCCCATTCATGTACAAAAACCAGAACACCCAGCACTACCAGAAAGGTCACCCCATATGTCCAGACATTGGTCGCTGCCATATGAAGCATGTCAAAAAATGATTCCATAAATTTTCTTTCCAAATTTTTTACTGAAGACACACGAATGCCAGTGTATATCGAATTGTGTGCGCCTCTCAGTTAATATAGCGTTAAGAATTAAATATCAAAGGGTCTTTTCTTCATCCAAAGCTGCAAATTTTATCCTTCTGTCAGGTTTTTCAACCCTGGAAGCCGATACAACCTGTCCCGAATCTCGGGGGTAAAACCATATGACCCCGCAAGACATAGATTAACCACCCTATTCACGCTTGGGCAAAATACCGCAATTTTATATACCGACTTGCCTTCACCGGCAGCCATAACAATTTCCTTCAGCTGCTGCATATTGTTTGTATGAACGAGTTTCAGTCGTACTTCATGCACTTTAGTAATCAGAACATCTTCCAGCGGTTTTATGTCCTGAACGGTCAAACGTATCTGCTCCTCGCGCGGTTCAGCGTCTGCCGACAGCAGCAGCGATTTGCCAACCTCAAGAAAATCACGACTACGACTAAGTATCTCGGAAAATAAAATAACCTCGTACACGCCAGATGTATCCGATAACGTCAGAAAGGCGAATTTGTTCCCGCTTTTAGCAGATATCTTTTCCGATTTCTTAAGCAGAACACCCGCCAGCTGTACCCGCATGATGGGTTTATCCCGAAGCTGCTCTTCAATCTGATTATAGGTAATAATTCGCATCCGTTCCAGCTGCAATTCCTTGGAATCCAATGGGTGTGCCGAAAGATAGAAGCCAATTGCCTGAAATTCATATGCAAGTTTATCTAGCGGCGACCATTCCATGATCTGTGGCAAGTGATGCTGTATCAAATCTTTTGAGGCTGTCTCCTCCATTGCAAACAGGCTATTCTGGGCGCTCTTGCGCTCTTCGGCCAATGCCGCTGCGTAATGAACCAGGCTCTCTGCCCCCGCAAACAATTGAGCGCGATTGGGATGGATTGAATCCAAGGCCCCAGCAGCCACCAGGTTTTCAAATTGCTTCTTATTCAGGGTTTTGGAATCCATACGCTTCAGAAAATCTTCAAGCGATGCAAATGGGCCATTGGCATTACGTTCAGCGACCAGAGATTCCATCGCCTGGATACCAACACCTTTAATGGCGGCAAGCGCATAACGAATAGATTGACCTTCAACAGCAAACTCTACCTCGGACTTGTTGACATCCGGCACATGAAGCTGAATTTTCATCTGGGTAAGAGCTTGGCGAAACACGGCCAGCTTATCCGTATTGCCCATATCAAGTGTCATGGATGCAGCCATGAACTCAACGGGATAATTCGCTTTCAGCCAGGCTGTTTGATAGGCAACCAATGCATAAGCCGCCGCATGAGATTTGTTAAACCCATACCCGGCAAATTTTTCAATCTGCTCAAAAATTTCAGCGGCACGTTCCGGCGCTACGCCAGAATGCTTTCCTGCCCCTTCGACGAAAATGGCGCGTTGCGCATCCATTTCCTCTTTAATCTTTTTTCCCATCGCCCGGCGTAACAAGTCGGCTCCACCCAGCGTATAACCCGCCAGTATCTGTGCTGCCTGCATCACCTGCTCTTGGTACACCATGATACCATAAGTTTCTTCCAGGATAGGCTTAAGCTTAGGGTGCAGATAATCCGGTTCTAAATTACCATCCTTCACATCAATATAGATGGGAATATTATCCATTGGGCCGGGGCGGTAGAGAGCCACAAGCGCAATAATATCCTCAAAGCGATTGGGCCGCATCTTGCGCAGCGTATCGCGCATACCCGTACTTTCCAATTGGAATATGCCGACACTGTGACCATCGGAAATCATGTCGTAGGCTTTAGCGTCATCCAGCGGAATTTTCAGGATATCGATATCCGGGCCGCCGTGCATTTTAATAAGCTTAACGGCCTTCTGAATAACCGTCAGCGTCTTGAGCCCCAGAAAATCATACTTAACCAATCCAGCTTGCTCGACATATTTCATGTTGAACTGCGTGGCCGGGACGTCGGATCGCGGATCGCGATAAAGTGGTACTAATTGCTGCAACGGTCGGTCACCAATCACCACCCCGGCAGCATGGGTCGATGCGTGGCGGTAAAGCCCTTCAAGCTGCAGGGCAATGGTTAGAAGGCGGTCAATCTGTTCATCACTACGCTGATTGCGTAGTTCCAGGTCAGCATCCAGCGCTTCTTCAAGTGTTACAGGGTTGGCCGGATTAGCCGGAATCATCTTGGCGATTTTATCGATCTGCCCGTATGGCATCTGCAAGACCCGCCCCACGTCACGCACCACAGCGCGCGCCTGCAACTTACCGAAGGTAATAATTTGCGCGACATGATCTGACCCGTATCGGGCCTGCACATAACGTATAACTTCGTCACGGCGATCCTGACAAAAATCCACGTCAAAGTCGGGCATGGATACACGTTCAGGATTTAGGAATCGTTCGAACAGCAAGTTAAACTGCAATGGATCAAGGTCGGTAATCTTCAGTGACCACGCCACGAGCGACCCTGCACCTGACCCACGCCCCGGCCCCACTGGAATATCGTGATCTTTCGCCCACTTGATAAAGTCCGAAACGATCAGGAAGTAACCGGGAAAACCCATCTTGTTAATGGTATTCAGTTCAAATGCAAGTCTGTCCTGATAGATTTTACTTTTGGCTGCGCGTTCTTCTGCCGTGGTTTCGGGCGTAAAAACAAAATTTTCCAGACGCCAGGCCAGGCCTTCGCCTGCCTGCTTTTTTAATTCTTCAGATTCCGGCAACCCGCTTTCTGTCACAAATGGTGGCAGAATTGGTTTTACCGGTTTCAAAAAATAGGCGCAGCGTTGCGCAATAATAAGCGTGTTCTGAATAGCCTCCGGGAGATCAGCGAACAGCTCAATCATTTCATCGGCAGATTTCAGGTAATGTTCCGATGTTACCTTACGACGGTCATCTTCGGAAATGTAGCGGCCTTCGGCGATGCAGAGCAATGCATCATGTGCCTGATAAAAATCCCGTGAAGGAAAATAGCAATCATTCGTTGCGACCAGCGGTACATTATGCGCATACGCCATATCAATCAGGCTGGATTCAATCTGGTTCTCTTCAGAGGTATTATGCCGCTGAATCTCGATATACAATCTATCGCCAAAAATGTCTTTTAACTGTGTTAAAGCTTGCTCGGCATTTTCCATCTGCCTGAATAAAAGATATTGCCCAATCGGCCCTTTAACTCCGCCGGTCAATGCAATAAGTCCGGAGGCAAACTGACGTAGATTATCCCAGCTGATACGTGGGCGGCTCGTACCATCAGAATCCAGATACGATCTGGTCAAAAGTTCCGATAGATTGCGATACCCCTCTTCCGTCTGGACAAGCAAAACTAGGTGATGTTCCTCGTCTCCCAGAAGAATGCGCGTACCGATAATGGGCTGCAGGCCCAGTTTACTGGCTTCCAGTGAGAATTCCATCGCCCCGAAGGCATTGCCGGAATCGGTCATGGCAACAGCCGGCATGGACATAGCCGCGCATTTTTTTACCAGTGTCTTGACTGGAATGGCTCCTTCGGCCAGCGAGTAGGCAGAATGCACATGCAGATGCACAAAATCCTGCAATGTGACTGCGTTCTCTGTCATGCTGCTCTCAACTGACCGTCCTGCATCAGAAGAACACGATCCATCTTGCGGGCTAGGTCCATATTATGAGTTGCAATAATCGCCCCGATACCGGAATTGCGCACACGTGAGATCAGCATGGCAAAAACATCCTCGGATGTTTTGGGGTCCAGATTTCCAGTGGGCTCATCCGCCAGGAGTATCTGGGGATCATTGGCCAATGCGCGCGCAATCGCCACACGCTGCTGCTCCCCGCCTGATAAGCGTCCGGGGCGATGGGTTAAACGGTGTCCAAGCCCCATGTCACCGAGGATAGAATGCGCTTTTTGTCGCGCTTTGCTTTTGTCCGTCCCGGCAATCATCTGGGGTATCATAACATTCTCTTCAGCAGAAAATTCCGGCTGCAGAAAATGAAACTGATACACAAATCCAATTTTATGGCGGCGCAAAAGTGTTCGTTGCTGGTCAGGAATTTGGGCTACATCCTTGCCATCAATAATAATCCGCCCTGATGTCGCCCGGTCGAGCAGGCCAATCATCTGCAGCAGAGTCGATTTTCCTGCGCCGGACTGCCCAACCAGCGCCACGATCTCCCCGGCATTCAACTGCAGCGATATATCTTTAAAAATAGTCAGCGACTCGTCACCCTGATGATGAGTTTTTTCAAGTCCCACGGCCTGAAGTAACGGTTTATTCATAGCGAAGCGCCTCCACCGGATCGAGACGTGAGGCGCGCCAAGCCGGATAAATCGTCGCCAGCACCGAGAACGTAATCGCGATAAGAACGATAAATGTTACTTGAACCCAGTCAAGCTCGGATGGCAGCTTGGATAAAAAATAGACGTCATCCGGAAACAATTTAGTCCCTGTAATGTTTTGGATAAATTGACGAATTTCTTCGATATTTTTAGCCAGAAGAATGCCCAAGGTTGCTCCCGCGGCTGTCCCGCCCAGCCCAACGCTGGCCCCGGTTAAAATAAATATTTTCATCATGGAAGAACGATAAGCCCCCATGGTGCGCATGATGGCAATATCGCGACTCTTATCTTTCACCAGCATGATCATGCTTGAAATGATATTAAACGCAGCCACCAGAATAATCATGGTCAGGATAATAAACATGACATTGCGTTCAACCTGAAGCGCGGAGAAGAAACTCGGGTTTGAATCACGCCAGTCATAAACCCCTGCCCGGCCATTGACAACAATGCCAAGCGCTTCTTTGATATGGTCAATTTTTGATGGGTCGCTGCCCATGACTTCAAGAATATTGGCTGAATTAAGTGGCATTTGGAAGAAACGCTGCGCGGCGTCAAGTGGCATAAAAATGAAGCCATTATTATATTCATGCATTCCGACGTCGAAAATCAATCCTATGCGGAATTGCGCGGTACGCGGTATGGTGCCAAATGGGCTGGCTTTGCCTTTAGGCGCCATCAAAGTCAGTGAATCACCCAAATTCAAATTATATTTTTCAGCAAGCCCAACGCCGATACCGACGGCATCACCAGTGAATTGATCAATTTTTCCGGCAATGATGGATGTTGCCAGTAACGGCTTCTTCTTCATATATTCCTGAGTAAATCCGCGTATAATCGCACCGGAGGCATTATTGTTTGCCATTACCAGCACTTGCCCCTCAACAACCGGCGATACGGAGACAACGCCTTCAACCTGCGAAATATCATGCTCCAGTGCTTCGTAACCAATCAGCGGACCACCTTGCGCATAAATATTGATATGTCCATTCATACCCAGCAAGCGCCCGATCAGGTCTTTCGGGAACCCATTCATCACTGACATAACGGTAATAAGAGTCGCAACGCCAAGCATAATACCCAGAAAGGAAAATGCAGCGATAACTGAAACAAATCCTTCAGCCTTGCGTGCCCGCAGGTACCGGAACGCGACCATCATTTCAAACGG
>CAMLMM010000073.1 GCA_946481105.1 uncultured Alphaproteobacteria bacterium | reverse complement strand
GGACACCGGAAACCCGCAGAATGTCGTTTTTTTACCCCAAAAACGTTATTTTACCGGTTTGCGGAGACGGTCGAGGATCATCTGGTAGCCATGATGATTTTCCTGGCGCAGAAACCGCGCGACGCGGGCCACGGTGGTGGTACTGGCCCCCGTTTCCGCAGCGATTTCACGGTAACCGAGTTTATCGGCATCCAGCAGCCGCGCAATCGCCCAGCGTTCGGTAAACGCCTTGATTTCACCGGGGGTGCAGAGGTCGGCCATAAAACGGCGGATTTCGTCGGGGGTTTCGAGGGTGTTCAGCGCGGCATAGAGCGCCGCCTCGTCTTTCGCGGTCATCTTACTCATACTCGTATTATTAGCAAAAGCCGCGCGGGGGTGACACAATTATTTTTCCGTGTCATCATACCCGCATGGAATATACATTTCTCGAATGGATGGAACTGCTTAGCTATGTCGCGACCGTCGTCGGTATCCCGATGGCCATCATCATTTTTGTTTATCAGGAAAAGAAAGAGCGCCAGAACGAGCAGGAAGAAATCTATGACAAGCTGATGGCGCATTATACCGAGATTCAGGAAAAGCTGTTCGAGCATCCCGAACTTGACCTGCATGATGGCGGGCCGATGAATGCCGAAGACGCGCGCCGTCAGTATATCCTGTACCAGATGGTTGTCTCGCTGTTCGAGCGGAGCTTCATTCTGCTCGCCAACGACCCGGACCCGGCCTATCAGCGTATGTGGAATTCCTGGGTCGATTATATCCGGGAATGGCTGCAGCATAAAAATTTCCGCGATAACCTGCCGCGTCTGATGGAAGGCGAAGACAAGGAATTCGTCGCCTATATGGCCAATCTGACCGGGTTGCCCCTTAAACCATGAGTTTCGACACGCCGCTGTGGATTTTACTGGGTTTTGCGGCGTCCCTGTTCAATACCGCCATTCCGCTTATTCAGGAAAAATTCAAGGCTGACGCGTTTGCTGTTGCCTACTGGATCAAGATTGCGGTCGTTGTCCTGACCTTTCCATTCGTCATCTATTACGGCTTTCCGACCGACCCCGGGTTTTACCTGATGGTCGCGCTCGGGTCGCTGATCTGGTGCGTCAATGACGTGATTTATTTCAAGGCGGTGGCCACGGTCGGCGCTGGGGTTGTGTCGCGTATTCTTCCGGCCTCGGTCATTATTTCCTTTCTCGCGTGGTTCGCGTTTGACCCGGCGTTGATTGATAAATATATCGCCGAACCGGTGCAAAGCGCCGCGATTATCGCGATTGTGCTGGCCTCGGTGTTCTTTGCATTCCAATTGAAGCGTTGCCCGATTACATGGCAGGGCATTCAGATGGTGTGGTTTGTTGTGCTGGCCGCCGCCATTGGTCCACTGGTTGATAAGACGGCGCTGGGGTACGCCCCGGCGGCACAGGCACCGTTTGCCTATGCGTTTATGCAGGGCCTGTGTATGCTTATCGTCTGGAGCGTTTTTGCCACCATAAAGAAACCGGTGAGCCGTGCGGTATTCCTCTCCACCCCGTCTGTCAAAGGCGGGCTGGCGATTGGGGTTGTCGCCACGATTAAACTCTGTTTGAAATTTGCGGCGCTTCAATATTGCGAACACCCGGCGCTGCTCTCGGTTATTCTGTTCACCGACGCACTCTGGATTATCTTTTACTACCGCCTGACCGGGCGCGAGGATAAAAGCAATATCTGGGCCGGGCTGGGGCTGGTGGGCTGCGCGGCGGCTTTGGTACTGGTCAAAAGTTAACACTCACGCTATTATCAACGCAGCGATTTTTACAAAGAAAGTTTGATTTTCATGAAAAAACTTGTCATATTACTGTCATTAAGCGTGGTTACCCTGACTTTGTCCGCCTGCGGCAATACCATGAATGGCGTCGGGCGCGACCTGTCCAACTGGGGACAGACCATGCAGGATACGTTTTAAACTTTAGGAGTTTGACATGACCAAAGCCCTGATGCTGACCGTATTAACTGGTCTCGTACTCACCGTTCCGGCCTTCGCCCGTGACGATGGCGGCTTTGGTTCGAACCTGCGCGCACCGACGGCACTGGAAGATCCGGTTGACGATCAACTGGCGACAGGCGATTTGGCCCCATCCGATGTTGAACCTGCGGCGGGTGACGATGAAACACCGGAGCCAACATCGCTCGATCAGTCGAACCAGACCGATCCTGTCACCGATAAAACAATCCCTGTTTCTGAATAGTTATTTTATCTGCGGTGCGACCGGCTTCGGTATCAGCACCCAGAATTTCGTTTTGGCTTTCATCGGCCCGGCCATCGCCGCGGCGCGTTCGCCATAGCCCCAGAACATATCCCCGCGCAACGCGCCCTGAATGGCACCGCCCGTGTCCTGCGCGATCATAAGGCGTTGCAGCTGCGGGTTATCGGCTTCGATATATATTGGTGTACCATAGGGGATAAATTTCCGGTCGACAGCCATCGACCGTTCCGGCGTCAGGACGACTCCTTCGGCGCCAACGGGACCATCCGTCTCCAGCTTTTTGAAGAACACATAGGATTGGTTCAGGCGCATCACCTCGGTGGCTTCAACCGGGTGAGCCGCCAGCCAGTCACGGATGGATTGCATCGTTACATTTTCCTTGGGCAACGCGCCCCGCGCGACAAGTTCCTTGCCAATCGCGGTATAGGGATGGCCGTTCTGTCCGTCATAACCGACCCGCACCGCCGACCCGTCCGGGAGTTGCAGCACGCCTGACCCTTGTATCTGCAGGAAGAATACATCAGCGGCGTCCTTGGCCCAGTAAATCGGGTTGTCCATGTCCTTGGGCAATTTGCCTGCTTCAATCGCGGCGCGGTCTTCATAAGGCTTTAATTGGCCATCCACCACGCGGCCCGCAATGCGCTGGCCTTTCAGCGCCGGGCGGAATTCACCCAGATTGACCATCACCAGGTCGGCAGGACGTGCGCGGATGGGAATTTGATAATTAGGCGTTTGCTGCGGGGAAGCTTGCAGCGAAGGTTCGTAATACCCGGTGAGCAGGCCCGTGGAGGCATTGCCGTTATCCGCCGCATAGGTATTGAAATAGTCAGCGATAAATGCGCTCGCAGCTTCAGGCGTTGCCATGGCTTCTGGCGTCAACGCGTGGCAGGCATTCTGCCAGTCGACGTAAATGCCAAAACGGGTATCATCGGCATCAAAGGCTTTCTGCGAGTCAGCCTTCAGGATGCGGGCGCAGGATACCTGAAACCCGGTGAGGGCGGATTGGACATCATCCTTCTCCCAGCCAGGCAGCTGGTTTAACGGCGTGGGAGTCAGGTTAAGTTTCTCCGGTCCCTGCGGCGCACTCGTACAGGCAGTAAGAGAAATAAAACCAAGCAACAACAGGGATGAAAAATAATGGCGCATGACACCCATCAAAACAGATTTTACCGCATTTGAATAGACGTCAAACACCCCAACAAAAAGCGCGCCTGTGAAGGGCGCGCTTTTTTAAATGTTTATTTAAACATGTTATTCGCTTCGGGCAGCCTTGGCGAGGTTGACACCAGCGCTACCCATGCCGCGTATACCGGAAATGGCGCCACTCGTTACCTGCGTACCGCCAATAGCTGCATATTGGGTGAGGGATTGCGCCGGGTCGCCACCACCATCATTAAAGGCACTGACGCTTGTTCCCATCCAGCGGAGAATTTGTTGCGGAATCAGATCAATCAGCTTGAACGAAGCCAGGCCCATAATATACATGATAACGGCATACATGACGGTATAGAACAACTGGTCAATCGGCCCACGCGCCGTACTCAGCCAGTCGGTACTCGACGCTTTGGTATAGTCGAGACCGCCCAGGTTATTGACAGCCAGCGGGAAAATCGCGTTCAGCGTCGACGCCATGGCGGCAAAGATACTGACCGAGGCGACCAGCCCAAAGACAATCAGGATAGGCCGCAGGAATATTTCAAAAATCAGGAAATATCCGTTCAGCGCCGCCCCGCCTGGAAGCCCATCGCCGTCAATCCGGATATGCGCGAGGGCCCAGAGCGGCACACCGACCATGGCCTCAAAGATACCCTTGATCCAGTTCCCCAGCGCGAAGAAGAAATACATGAAGGGCAGAAACGGCAGGACATAGTACAGGATAAACCCGGCCGTCAGCGTCATGGTCGCGATATTATAGGCGGTGTTGGAGATAGCTTCGGAGATAGCGCTCCCCACCTCACTGCCGCCGGCGGTCGTCAGAATTTGCGCTCCCTGCCCGGCCAGACCGATAGCCACATTGCGGATCGACGCTTCGATCAGGCTTTTCCCGAGGCCGGTCAGCAAGGCCAGCGGATGGACATTCTGGTTAGCCGGGTCGCGCATATCAAACAATCCGCGGGTTCCGAACAGATAATTGATGAAGTCGAATATCGGGTTGCCGCCTTTGGGCTTATCCTTATCCCGCAATTGCATCCAGCGGTTATACAGGTCGTTCATCGGGACAACGGCTGTGGCATCCGCCGTGCGCTCCGTCTGCAAAGAAGAATCCTGGGATTTTGTGGACGAGAATATCTGGCCTACGCTCATATTCTCCAGGTTCCGCATCCGGGCCATCAGCATATTATTCATGAGCCGTGGATACAGATTGACCTTAGGAAATTCCCAGGCCGCGGCCCCCATCACGCCATTGCCCTGCGCAATCTGGTTATACCACATCCCCGCCCCGCCCCAGCCGCGGGCCAGCAATTCGGTTGGAAGGTGATATTTGCCACTATTGATGGCGTTCAATTCTGATTGTAAGCCGTTGCGGATAATCTGTTCCACGACCCTGCTGGCCGCAGAAGGGCCTACTGCAGACGTGGTGACGACACTCGGAAAGTCCGTCTTACTGCTGCCATAACGGTAATAGATGCTCATTTCGGTCAGCCAGTCGAGCGTGGGTTCGCTGAGGGGGGCTGGGTTGTCGTTTGGACCTGGTTGCGGGCAGGTCTTTTGTACAAAATAGATGGATTTTGCCCGCAACGGGCCATCTGCTGCGCCAGACATCATATTGCTGAATTTTGTATTGTCACAATAAGCATGGTATTCCCAGATTCGCGGCTCGGACCCGTATTCACCCCAGAGGTGCTTTATCAGCTCGTAATAGCCAAGTTGTATAGTATACGCGCCATTATTCTTTTCCGACAGCGAAGCGTTGCTCATCGTCACTTCACCGCAGACAGGCACCACATGGCCGGAATAGGCGTTGTGACGGTTGGTGCACCCCAGATCACCAAAACGAATGGTCATGTCCCCTTTGCCAAAGAAGGCCATAGCGTCAAGGAAATTTGTCTGTTCCAGAAGTACATGGTCGTCTGAAAGATTACCGGTTGATTTCACCAGATAGCCGTTAATTTGAGTGAATTGCTGCTCCTTAGGCGACAGAGAGCAAGAATCGTCAGGCGTCCATTTATCATTAAAGGGCGCCTTCAGGTAACCTTCCTCGACCGCCTTGCAGGCATGGGCCAGCATCATGAATTGCAGCAGGTCATTTGGTGATGGGGTTGGTGGCTTGGCGATAATACTGCTGCCATCTGTCGGCATGCCTGTTGGTAATTGAATATTAAAGACCAGCCAGCCCTCGGTGGCGAAATTTGACCCTAGTTTGGCGGCGTACAGAACAATATATTGCGCAGTGTTCAACCCGTTGCTGATAGGAATCAGCAGGCCCAGGGCCGTTACAAGGCGCAATGGTGCCCAGACCTTGTTAAAGCGGCGGCCAAACGGAGTTCCGGTCTGCGCCGTTTCCGCGACAATCACCAGTACGAAATACAACAAAATCAGCATCCCGACCATCAGGAGGCCGGTGCTGTAAAACTGGAACATCGCATGCAGGGCTTTATGATAAGGCCACGGAAAAACAGGCGGTTTATAAATGGTATTCCCTGTATCAAACATCCCGGAGGCGGTAGAGCGGTAGCAGGGAGTCGCGGTGCTGACGCAGGAGTTAAAAACGTCCGGTACGCCGAATACGCGGTCCAGCAGAATAAAGGCCAGGTCCTGAGTACTCTTTTGAGGCAGGCCGTTTGACAGTTCGGTGCCGAAATAATACGACCAGGACAGGGCCATTGCCTGTGGCGCGGCAAGGCTCACCGCCATGAATAATGCCTGGAGCACCAGCAGCACAAGACCCAGCAAAATGACGTAATAAATAATAATCTGGTCGATATTTTCTTTGCGGTAGACTAGATTACGCCCGGCGGCACCTATAGCGTCGGGGATCGAAAAATTGCCAATTTCCGCCGGGTTAAGATAGGGGTGGCTGGCCGGGAGTAAGCGGACGCCGCGGTAGACCTGAGCCATAAAAAAGGCAAAATAATCGAATCCGCTCAGGAACAATGCCGCAATACGGGGCAAAACTTGCGGCAATAATACGTATTTAGCAACCCTCAGGCTTTTACTTCCGACCGCCATAATGTCTCCTCAGACCTTAACACCGTGTAATCATAATACTAAAATTATCTAAATTTTCCTTTAATCCTATCATATTCCCTACCCCCAGTTCCATATTTCTAAGGGTTCGTGTCCCGCATCTTCTCAGCCATTTTACTGGAGGCACGGGCCGCTTTGATGCCGGCACCACCCGCTTTACCCAGGCCGCCGGACAAGCCCGTGACAATACCTTTCATTTCGTCGCCAATTTCGTGACCGGCATAAGCCACGTACTGCACCAGGTTTTCAGCCGGGTCGCCAGCCCGATCACCGAAGGTCTGAACGCTAGCCCCAAGGTAGCGCATAACCTTGGACGGTATCAGGTCGATAAGCTTAAAACAGGCCATCGCCATCATATAAAGTATAATCGCGTAGAATATGGTATAGAAAAGTTCGTCCAACGATTCACGGGCGGTTTCGGCGAAGCCACTGGCCGCCGGCTTGGAACTGAGATTGGTAAGGTCAAATCCCCCCACGTTGTAAACCAGCAGGGCAAAAATAGTGTCCAGTGTCGCGGCGAGCGCGGCGAAAACTGTCAAGGCCGCCAATAAGCCAAAAAGCGTAAAAATCGGTCGCAGGGCAATTTCGAGAAGCATCAGGTATCCCTGAGCCGCCGCTGGTCCGGCAATACCATCCCCCCCCAGGCGCAAATGCGCCAGCGCCCAGAGCGGCACCCCGACCATCGCCTCAAAAATGGCTTTTACCCATCGCCCCACCGCCATGAAAAAATAAATGAAAGGGAAGAACGGTATAAGGTAATAGAGAATGAATCCAACCGAAAGGGACATCATGGCCATGCCGAGTATGGCGTCACCCACGGCTGCCGTTGCACCGCCTGCCGCTTCGTTCAACCCGCCGATAAGCCCGCCCGCACCCATCAGCAACGCCCCACCGCCAATCATGACAATGGTTTTGTCGATAATACTGCGCCCCAGCATCGCCATGCGCGCCAGCGGAAAAACCTCGTCATTGCCCATGAGGTCAAAGAGCCCTGTTTCCCCGAAAATAAATCCGACAAAGGCTTTCAGGGGGCTTTTGTTGGAAATCATCTGCGGCTTGGCCGTCGTTTCTGAATTCGCAATGGTTTTGTAAATAACATCCAGCAGGGAGGCGATATTCATATCCGTTGCCGGATCATTTAGCCCTTCACCGGAAGCAAAATCATCGATCGACAAGGATTTGCTGCTTTTATGGGATGTGGTGAGAGAGAATCGGTCCTTATAGGAATCACCGCTTTCCTGCCCTGATTTTTTCTGACGCACGAATTCCATGACCAGCGGGTATTTGGTCGGCGTAGGCATGACAAAGACGGCGTCAGTCATAGCCCCGTTAAATGACGCTACTTTGTTGAACCAGAGGCCAGCCCCGCCCCAGCCAAGATTCAGAATAGCCTGGTCCATGGCGAGTTGACTGTTATATGTGCTGCGCACCGTAGCGATGGCTGAGTTCATATCGGCATTAAAAGCAGCCTGACGATTCAGACGTAGGTCAACATAAAACCCGGTTCCTGCTGGCGCCTCGTTATGTGCGTCCCAGCCGATAGTCGTTGACGGCAGCGGCGCTCCGTTCAGCTTATCCGCGAATTTAACGATATAGGCCATCTTGGCGCCGTAAGTAAAAAGGTCGTCAAAATACCAAAGATTACGGATAAAATTGAAATGAACGGCATATATGTCGGGAACGCCAGTTACGGTATAAGACTGAACAGGGATGGTAATCTGGCCGCAATAGGGTTTCACTTCGCCGGGGTATTTGGAGTAATCCGCGCTTTGATGGCCGAAAACGATCGAGATATTGCTCTTTTTGAACAGGTTTAATGTGCTGGAGAAACTGCTGCTGCTGCTCATTAACGTGGCGTTCACGGGACCGGAAACCGCGCTGGGAACAAAATAAGGTTGAATAGGAATTGTACCGTCATAGGCGATGGCATAGGCGGCCTGACAGGCCTTTGCCAGGTACATAAAATTAATAACGCTGGTCATATCCTGAGTGCGGGGCTTGGCTGCTAGATTTTGAACCTGCAGACCCAGTGGATTGTCACCCGTCTTGTTGTTGAAGACCAGCCAGGCATTCGTCGCAAAACTTGATCCCCATTTCGCAATAATCAGAGTCATGTATTGACCTGTATTGTATCCATAGGCGAGAGGCAGCATCAGCATAACTGCCAGAACCAGACGTATCGGCGTGTAGAAAGACTGGAACCGCCGCCCCAGCGGTACGCCGCTTCCCACGCTTTCAACCAGCAGGGCAAAGAAATAATATACGACTATTAGCAGGGCCACGATAAGCATGGCGTTGCTGTAGAATTTAAAAAGGGCCTGAAGACCTCTCTGGAATGGGGTGGGAAAGGCGTTGGGTGCGATAAACCCGTAACATGCGCCACTGGGGCCGCTATACATTGCGTTGATCACCGGGTCATAACAGGATTTGAAAAAGCCGGGAATGCCGAACACGCGGTCCAGCATGAGGTAACCTATATCCGTCGGTGTGTTGACCGTCACAAACATGCTGACAAAAGGAATAGCCGCATTGGCCGCAGAGACGAACAAAAGCATGATGACCAGCGCGAACTGAGCCAGAAGGATAATGATCCCCAGCACAAAGGCGGTGTAAATCAGATATTGATCGATGTTACGAAGTTCCGGCTTAAGATTGCGGGCGGCTTCGGCCAGCACGGATTTTAATCCGAAATGGCCATAAGCCGCCGGGGCGAGGAAAGGGTGCCCCGGTGGCAGCAGTCGGACATTGCCAAAAATCTGCGCTATCAATCCGGCAAACATACGTATATCAGGCAGAAGATCCATCAGCCGCGGCAAAATCCGGGGCAAAGTCACATAACCAATGACATCGCGCGTTTTTATGGTCATGGATTCTCACTCCCGCCGCCGGCACCCTGGATTTTTTCGGTTAGCGCCTCCTGAGATTGTTTATCGGCTGATCGCTGCGGAGCAGCTTTTTTTGCTTCGGCAGCCTGTTTTTCTGCTACTTTTCTGGCCAGTTCTTTGCCCTCGCCCCATTTCCGGGCAGGTTCATATAAAGTGTCTGTGATAACCCTGCCGAAGGCGCGGGTCTGGCTTTGGACTGCGATAGGAATCTGATATTGCAGCATATCAACCAGTCTCTCGGACGCATCGGTTTTACCAAAGCTCGACACGCCAGCCCCCGACCAGCGCATGACGTTATCCGGAATCAGGTCGATCAGTTTAAAG
>CAMLMM010000072.1 GCA_946481105.1 uncultured Alphaproteobacteria bacterium | reverse complement strand
TGTTTTCCTTGGCTTCGTCCAGCAATTCATTCGTGTCGGGTTTCAGGCGTTCTTCTTCTTTCTTGAGCGCCAAAACAAGTACAGGATCCTCTTTCACATTTTCCGACACCTGTTCGGTCACCTGCGCAGCGATCTGCCCTGCCATCTGACCGGTCATTTGTTCGACCACTTGCCCCGCCACTTCGTTGACGACCTGTGCCGTCACCTGATTGGTGACTTGCGCAGTCATCTGCTGCGCAACTTGGGCACTTACTTCCCGCGCCACCTGCTCAGTAACCTGACGGGCAACTTGCCGTGCCACCTGCGGTGCGATCTGATCTGCCACCTGCTGTGCCATATCGTCGCTATTGACGATCTGTGGCGCTGTACCAGCTGACATCGGTGACGGAGGGATATCCGACTTAGCACCATACACCGCATCTGCTTTTTCCAGACTGCTTAATGTCGGATCCTTCTGTGGATCGTACATCGGATTATTATCCTTATCCGCCGCATAGGCATTACGCGGGTCCATATCGGCCATCATATCCGGCGACGGCATCGGCGTTGCCGGTTCACGATTTTTTACATCTTTTTCATCCGCACGCGTCACGACATTAAGCTGGATAGGATCGTTTTTTCCAACCGCTACGCTAATACCTGACTGCGCATCCACACGGATTTTATGCAACAGCTTCATAAATTTATCCGGGGAATATATCGCCGGTAATTTCACATCACCAATAAAGCGGCAATCGAGGAATATATAAGCATATCCCAGCAAAGCACCCAGCCAACCCATATCGGCGCGCTCGCCACGAATTTCTTCGACGTCGATATCCTTGATATTTACAAAGATGAACCCGTATTTATAAATAACACGGCGTGAGGTCATGCCAATTTCGGTCGTCATCACTTTTACAACCTGATGGGCAATATAAAAAAACCCGGCCAGGATAAAAAACCGTTTAATCACAACCATCATACCGACAATCGGGGCCGGGTCAAAAGCCGATATCTGCTCTGAAACCAGCATCAGACCTTTCAGCATATTAGCCTCAGCCGTCCGTGCACTCAGCAACACAAGGATAAACACCAAGACTCCCTTGGCGATGTAAATCCAGTGGAGCCCCCAGATTTCATATAGTTTTTCTTCGGGACTGATTAATCGACTTACATAAGGCATGATAAATCTCTTTCTCCTACCCCCGAAGCCAACCCCTAAAGGGCAGTTTCGTTCCGAAATCATAAAAAAACCCGCTATTTCAGCGGGTTAGACAAGCCTATATTTTATTACCCGCGTCGCAGGAAGGCTGGCAAAGTGCTTTCATCAAAACTGTCGGCTCCATCACCACTCACGGAGGATGGCTGTTGTTCGCCCGGATGCGGGTTTGATTTTTTGCGCGGTGTATTGCGCGGGGAATCCTGCCGCATTGGACGATCGCGACGTGGCGATTTCGGCGCATCAGCTTTTTCAGTTTCCTGACGCTCGGCCTTGGCGTGCCGCTCGGTTGGAATTTCCTTGCCCACCAGTTTGTTGATAGCGGCAACAAGCTGCGCATCGTCTTCGGTAACCAAGGTCCAGGCTTTACCGCTGGCACCCGCGCGACCGGTACGGCCAATACGGTGAACATAGTCATCGGCATTAAACGGCACGTCAAAATTGAACACATGCGACACACCCGACACATCAAGCCCACGCGCGGCCACATCGGAACAAACCAGCACCACGACACTGCCATCCTTAAATGCCTGCAGCGTTTCGGTACGTTTCGACTGAATCATGTCCCCATGCAACGGCGCAGCGGCAAAGCCTTTTTCCTTAAGCCAGCGGCCCAGCAGATCAACGTCTTTTTTACGGTTGCAGAACACGAACGCATTCTTGACGCTTTCATGCTCAATCAATTCACGCAGCGCGTATTTTTTATCTTTCGGATTCACTTCCAGGAAACGGTGATCGACCGTCTGCGCCGGGGATGCCGGTGGCGCGACCGAAATGGTTTTTGGATTGCTCAGGAATTTCTTCGTCAGCCGTTCAATCTCGGTCGGCATGGTGGCCGAGAACAGCAATGTCTGGCGCGTCATCGGGATGAGCGACACGATACGTTCGATATCCGGAATGAAGCCCATATCAAGCATCCGGTCCGCTTCGTCAATGACCAGCACCTTAATATCGCTCAGCAGTATCTGGCCGCGCTCGAACAAATCCAGCATCCGGCCCGGGGTCGCGATCAGAACATCAACCCCTTTTTCCAGTATCTTGATCTGGTCGCCCATCGACTCGCCACCGACCAGCAGGGCTTTGGTGAGTTTGTGGTATTTCGTATATTTATCGAAGTTGTCCGCTACCTGCGCCGCGAGTTCGCGGGTTGGCACCAGCACAAGCGAGCGTGGCATGCGTGCCCGCGGACGGCCGGAAGATAGCATTTCAATCATTGGTAGCGTAAAGCTGGCGGTTTTCCCTGTCCCGGTCTGGGCCAGCCCCACCAGGTCGCGCGCCATCAGGACAACAGGAATAGCCTTTTCCTGAATAGGGGTAGGCGTCGTATAACCGATATCGGTCACAGCCTTTACCAGTTCATCGCTCAATCCCAGATCCGCAAAACCTACCATGTAATATCTATCCTATTCTTCGTGCCCGTCATGCAGTTCGTGCATATAAGCGTCGGCATTGATGCGGAACATATCGAGTCCCAATACATTCCGGTGAATGCCAAAATAAACAATCAAATTGGCAGCAAACAGCAGTGTTGCAATAATCAGTATCCGTGCATTGTTATTCTTCTGCGGCGTGCAGGGCGGGTGAACGCACCCCGTATCATGACAGTCAACTTTGGTACTGGCCAGATGGATTATCCAACCGATAGCCACCATAAACGCTGAAAACCCGATAATGGATAATTCATATTCATGCAGGAAACGGTGCACATCCATAATAATGTGTGGAGCAAACGTCACCAGCCCGATATTGGCCAATGCCCCCAGAACCGTTACCAAAGTCGGCAATACGCAGCAAAATACATGGCTTAATTCCGAAGCCAGTACCGCCCACCCGAGATGACGCTGAAAGAATGTCACGTAATACTTATCCAAATTCTTAAGAAACTGAGGCCTATATATCGTTGTTTCCGCTATATGGTCAAGAAAATATGCCAAAAACCAAGAAATTTCAGGAGCTTGCAGGGGATTAAGGGAAGGAATATCGTTATTATAGGGAAATTTACAGGGGAGAGTCGGATATGAAATGGGGAAATATCTATAAGGCAAGCCTGCTGGCCTGGGCCGTATTCGTTGCTGCCCCAATATCCGCCCAGGCCGAAGGCCCTATCCGCGAACTGCTAAAAAAGCGGATCGAACAACGTCAAGCCAAAGAATTTGCCACCGACAAATCTACTGAAGGATTATATACGCACGGAGCCAATTATCAGGGCAAAGTTCCCAATGACAGTTTTGGCGGACGCGACATGTCCATTTACGTGCCCTCACGCCTTCCTGCCGCCGGACAACGGGCGATGATTGTCGTTCTGCATGGCGGGATGGGGAATGCCAACCAGATTCAAAATTATATCGGGCTGGATGTTTTTGCAGACCGTTACGGATTTATCGTTGCGTATCTAAATGGCGCGCCTGCTTCACGTAGCGGGATGGAGAAAATGCACGCGTGGAATGCAGGGGAATGTTGTGGCCAGCCGCAGGCAAAAAACATTGATGATGTCGCTTATGTCTCCGATGCTATTAGTTACCTGGCCAAGAAGTATGGCATCAACCCGGCCCGCGTGTTCGGTGCAGGTCATTCCAACGGGGCAATGATGACCTTGCGCCTGGTGTGTGAAACAAATCTCTACGCCGCCGCCGTCCCAATTTCCGGCCCGCTGGAAATCGATGTTAAATCCTGCCCGGCGGCAAAAGGCAAACATATACTCGCTCTTCATGGGGCAGATGATCTTAACGTGCCGCTTGAAGGCGGCAACGGATCAAAAGGCATAACCAATGTGGATTTTAATTCGCAGGCCTACACCCGTGATGTATTCACTAAGTCAGGAGCAACATATCAGCTGGACGTTGTTCCTGGTGCCGACCACAGTCCACAGACCATCAATGCGGCGTTGCTGAAAACGGAAGGCGTCTCCCTGCCACAGAAGATCATACAATATTTCGGGCTGGACCATACTCAGCGTTAAATCCGTCGAATTAGTGATTTGGGTTTGTCTCAACCCGGTAAGCAAGCCGGACACCACCCCAATGCCGCCCTTTCACGGTAATCGGCATCGACATGTCCTTCATCAGCACAAAGTTTCCGCCACCCATATCACGGCGGTAAAGCTGCACCAGAAACGGCTTCGTGTTTCGGCCTGCTGCCAGACCGACACGATCGTTAAAAATACGTCGGTTACGTGAGTTGGCAGCATTCCAGGCCGGATCATCGCCCTGCGGCTTAGAAAATTTCAGGTTATGCGTAGGCAGATACCCATTCCGGTCCACTGCCGCGCAAAACACCACACGGTCATCTATCTTGAACGCATCTTCCTGAATGGCGGGAAAATATTTATCCGTGATTGCCAGAAACTTCGTATTGTACTGAACCGGATTGGTCCCGGCTATTTCAACATATTTATCGTCGAACAAAGCTTCCAGGGATACTTCGTTTTTGCCGACCGCCTGTTCCAACGCCTTTTCAATACGTGATGTTATTTTCTTCAAGGCATCAAAAAAGCGCGTGTCATCCGTATCTGTCCCGCTGCCAAGACAAAGCTCCACCAGCTGTTCGCAGTGATGAATCAGACGGTCAATACGCTGTTTTGCCTCAGCCAGAGATTTGTTGGATATTTCCAGACCCGAAGCCAGGTTTTGGACCTCCAGCAGTGAAGTGCCGGATTGCTCGCGGATACTGTTAACCTGCGTCACGATTCCATGCGACGTATTCTGGACCGTATCGAATGACTGCGTGACGAAATCGACATTTTCATTGAGTGCTGCACAGTTTTGTAACGTATCTTGCGCCTGGGCCTGACTGCCTTCGCATACGGCAGCCAGCGCTTCGGTTTTCTGCCCCAGAGAACCTAAAAGATCCGTAATTTCCTTGTTGGTCTTCCCCGTGCTGTTAGCCAGCGTCCGCACTTCGTCCGCCACCACCGCAAAACCTTTGCCTGCCTCACCGGCGCGTGCCGCTTCGATCGTTGCATTCAGGGCGAGCAGATTTATCTGCCCGGTAATCTTGTTGATATTTTCCGCGAAACCCGCGACACGGCGCAGATCATCCCGCAAATCCAGCACCTGTTTGGCAATGTCCTGCACATTACCGGCAAACAGGGTCAGACCAGCCGTGGTAGTTTGCACCATTTCCTTGGAACGTCGCATTTCATGCCCGACCTTGTCGATCACGTCCTGCATGTCCTGCGCATGGCCTGATACGCTCTGACTGCTCTCCGAAAGTCCCTGCGAAGATTTATTCAATTCGCCAGAGGACGTTACCTGCGCCACAGCTGCTTTGCTGATTGTTTCAATATCTCCGGCAATATCGGTGACTTCCAGGCCGATTTTAGAGGTTTCAGCCACTATGTTGCGAATAAAGTTTTTATCGACCATGACATAATACCATTTCTACTTACAGTATACGCAGCATACAAAGAGCATATCATATCAATACTAGGCGAAACTAGTTAACAAATTCATGTCATGATAATAATCAAGATGTCGAATTATTCGACAAGTTATATGGGTAATCGCTGCTCGACAACCATAAACCTTCGAATTTCTTTTTGTGCTTTTCTCACATCCGCAGATTTTATGGCATTTATTTTAAATGCTGCAGCGCTTCCTTGCTTTTTTAAATCAGCCCAGGAAAGGGGCCAGGCCAAGGGCGCATCCGGTCGCGCCCGCACAGAAAACGGAACAATCGCGGTTGACGAGAAATCATTGCGGAAAAAATCGATGAAAATTTTTCCCGTGCGCTTGGCCTTGCTCATATTTGCCACATAGGCTGCAGGCACGTCCCGCGCCATCTGTTCGGCGAATTTTCGTGCAAAATCTTTTACTTCATCCCAGCCATATTCCGGTTTGATGGGCACCACGACATGGATACCCTTCCCACCCGATACGCGAGCGAATGATTCCAGTTTCAACCGTTTCAACCGGGCGCGTATATCCTCCGCCGCAAGTTTAACCGCTTCAAATGGCACATCCTCAGCCGGGTCGAGGTCGAAAATTACCTGATCCGGTTTCCCCGCCGCCGCCAAACTGCTTTGCCAGGCGTGAAATTCAATCACGCCCATCTGGACCAGCTGCATCAAACCTACCGTATCGTCGACATAGAGATATTCATGAGCGGAGCCTTTGCGGGTTAGTTTTTTTCCCTTTACCCGGTCGCCCATGCCGCGCATCGGATTACGCTGAAAAAAGCATTGCCCCTGAATGCCATTGGTACAGCGCAGCAAGCTTATCAGCCTCCCTTTTATAAAAGGCAGTATCAGCAGAGACATTTTATCATAGTACGCGGCGACGCTGCCCTTGGTAATGCCTGTTCCGGGAAATACTTGACGGTCGGGATGCGTGATTTGAACACCCTGAAATTCCACATCCGTCTTCTTCGTTTTGCGCACGACCGTTGTTACCTTCTGAGGCACTTCTTCTGTAACTTCTTTCGGATTTTTATCTTCCCTGATTCCTTTGAACGACCCATGCCGGATATGACCGTCCGCCGTCCATTCGGTAAAGGACACTTCACACAAAATTTTCGGTTCGGTAAATACATATGAGCGCAACCCGCGCGGCGGCTTTTCCGGAAATGGATTAATGTCGCTTTGCAGAGTAATCAGTTTTTTATAGGTGTCTTTGGCCGTCTGGCGCGTGAACCCTGTCCCAACCTTACCCGCATAAAGTAATTTGCCGCGTTTATAATAGCCCAGTAAAACCGCTCCCACCGCCTTCGGATTATCACTGGCGGGCATAAAACCGCCAATCACGAATTCCTGTTCCAGTCCGCATTTGCTTTTCACCCAGTCATCGGTGCGGCGACCATGGTAGATACTGTCCTTTCGTTTTGAAATCAAACCTTCTGCTCCGACCTTGCAGGCCTTCGGCAATAAATCAGGCGCGCTTTCGTAATGTTCGCTGTAATGAATCGGCGCCTTTACCTTTTTCAGCAAGTTGGCAAGAATAGATTTGCGCTCCAGCAGCGGTGCCGTCGCGTAATCCATACCATTCAGGTAAAGCAGATCGAATACAAATCCTTCTATCCGGCTGGACTTCCCCTCGGACAAGGTTTCCTGCAACATGGAAAAATCCGTGCGCCCTTGCCCATCCAGAACGCAGGCTTCCATATCCAGAACAGCCGAATCCAGCTTTAAGCCCCCCAAGGCCTTTGCCAGCGGGCTGAATTTATGCGTCCAGTCTTTATTCCCGCGCGTACGCAGAACGACGTCATCTTTTGCAATGAAGGCCATCAGACGATACCCGTCATACTTTATTTCATGAACCCAGCCATCCCCCGAGGGCGGATTTTCAACCAGCGTCGCCAGTTCAGGTTTATCGTACTTTTTCAGAAGTGAAGATAAAGAAATTATTTTTTCAGAAGAATTAGCAGCTTTCGGTTTTTTTCCTGTTTTACCCAGCCCCGCCGCCCGGATTTCCTGCATCGTCCGCCCCGTGACCACGCTGGTGTTTTCTTTTTTCAGGAACGCCATGGCTTGGCTCTGGCTTAACGCCATTTCGTCCTTCCCCTTTATCAGCAGCCAATTTTCCCGTTTCTCTGGCGTACGCATACGGACCAGATGCCAATGCCCTTTCATGCGCGCACCTTCGATGGTAAAATCGATACGGCCTTTTTTCTCCATCTTTTCCGGGTCATCGTCCGGTTGCCAGGTGCCTTCATCCCAGATCATCACCGGCCCTGCCCCATATTGCTTGTCGGGAATGACGCCTTCAAATTCATTATATTCAATCGGGTGATCCTCCGTCCGTACCGCCAGACGTTTATCCGCCGGGTCATAGCTAGGCCCTTTCGTAACCGCCCAGCTTTTCATCACGCCATGCCATTCCAGCCGGAAATCATAATGGGTCCGCGTGGCTTCGTGCAATTGAATGACAAAGCGCAGCTTTTTAGCAGATTTGAGTGCCCGCCCTTTCGGTTCGGCCGTAATGGCAAAATTACGTTTCTGGTGATATGTGGCAAGCAGGCTCTTGACCATTTACGCCGCCTTTTTCCGACCCGCAGTTTTTTTCTTCGGCGCAGCTGACTTTTTGACTGGAGATTTCTTTACCGTGGATGCTTTCTTTTTCACTGGCGTTTTTGTCCCCGCCTGTTCCAGGCTTTTGCGCAGGGCATCCATGATATTGATAACTTTTCCCGGCATGGCCTTTTCTTCTTTCAGGCGTGGCGAACGTTTTTCCATTTTTGCCGCGATAATTTCCTTCAGGCCTTCCTGATACAGATCCTTGAATTTCTGCGGGTCGAACCCGGCTGATTTTTTCTTGATAAGCTCCATGGCCAGGCCCATCTGGTCACTATCGGCTTCGGCCCCCGGTTTGATATCATCAAAATATTCCTCGGCCTTGCGGACTTCGTAATTATAACGAAGCGTTTCAAGAATAAGCCCCTTACCGCAGGCCTTAATCGCCACAATGCGTTCCCGGTTGGCAATAATAACCTGGCCGATCGCCACTTTTTTGCTTTTCTTCAATGCATCGCGCACTGTGACATAAGCTTCCATCGCCATCTCGTTCCCCGGCGCGATATAGTATGGGTTATCATAGTAAATCGGGTCGATTGCGGATAAATCGCTAAATTGCACCAGGTCAATCGTGTGTTTGCTTTCCAGCCGCAGATTTTCGATTTCCTTATCCTCAATGGGAATATAGGCTCCTTTTTCATACTCATAACCGCGCACGATATCATCCGGGTCAACAACATCGCCTTCTTCATTGACATTCTGATAATGGATGCGCTGGCCCGTATCTTTATCGTATTTATGCAGGCGGATTTTCTCGCTCTCGGTTACCGCCGGGTACAGCTGCACGGGAAACGTGACGAGCGATAGACGAATATGACCTTTCCAATAAGCATGCTGAGGCATAATGCTCCCTCCTAACTGCCGTTATACCCGCCGACAATGGGGAGAACTTCACCCGTGATGTAGCTGGAGCAATGAGGCGATGCCAGAAACACATAAGCAGGGGCGATTTCCTCGGGTTGGGCCGGGCGCTTCATCGGGGTTTTCTCACCAAAATGGGCGACGTCTTCCGCTTTCTTGTCGGATGGATTGAGCGGCGTCCAGACCGGGCCCGGCGCCACGGCATTCACCCGTATCCCCTGCGGCACCAGATGCGTCGCCAGCGACCGCGTAAAGGAATGGATACCGCCCTTGGTCATGGAATAATCGAGCAAATCCTTGCTCCCCAGCAATCCTGTAACCGACCCGGTATTGATAATGGCCGACCCCGGTTTCATTTCTTTCACCGCGGCCTGCGCCATAAAGAAATACCCATAGAGATTGGTTTTCAATGTTGCGTCAAAATGCGCTTCAGTTAAATCCTCGAAACTCGCATGGACCTGGAACGCGGCGTTATTGACCAGCACATCCAGGCGTCCCAGTTCAGCCACGGTTTTCTTGACTGCCTGTTCACAAAAGTCACGCTGCGATACATCTCCGGCAATCACAATGCATTTACGCCCCTCGGCCTCAACCGCTTTCTGGGTGATCAGTGCATCGGCGGATTCATCAAGGTGACAAATAGCGATATCTGCGCCTTCACGCGCGAACAATACCGCCACCGAACGGCCAATGCCGGAATCCCCGCCCGTAATGATCGCAACTTTACCCTTAAGCTTTTCGGACCCGATATAAAATGGTGCATCATACATGGGCGGCGGATCAATTGCCGCTTCATTGCCCGGTTTCTTCTGATGCTGTTCGGGAAACGGGGGAACCGGATATCGCCGCGCTCCGGCCTGCATGGGTGTTTCCCGCTTCTCTTTGCCCCCAGCTTTATCTTTTGTGTCTATGTCTGCCTGAATTTCACGCTGCTGCGCGGCGGTCTCCTTACGAATGGCGGTCATGTTAATCTCCTTATTTTGCTACAAGAGACCAACAGTAAGAAAGCAGTTTAGTTCACAGCCAAAAACCCCCGAAGGGGGCTTTTGCATTATCTATATGATTAAGTTTATTTATGCTGGTTGGCTGACCGTTCGATCGCCTGGCCACCAGCCTGGATGTCTTC
>CAMLMM010000071.1 GCA_946481105.1 uncultured Alphaproteobacteria bacterium | reverse complement strand
ATGATAAAGAGAATTTCGACTGGAAAGATGTTTTGAAGGCTGAGGAAGCATTACATGGAAAATAAAAAATATAATCAGGTTAAGTCCACATACGGCTTTATTTCAGCCAGTCCGCTGCCGACGGAGGCGGAATTGACTGAACATTATTCGTCGAAATATTACGATGCGCCGCAAACCGCTACATATCAAACAGGGTATGATGATGCCGAGATCGCGCAAAAAAAATTGCGGGCGTCACTGGCGATTCATGCGCTTCAGCAAGCCTGCAGCGGCGATGTAAAGGGCAAGAAATTATTCGAGGTCGGCTGCGGCGAAGGGTTTATCCTTCAGGCTGGACAGGATGCGGGTATGCAGATTGCCGGGGTGGATTTCACGGATGCTGGTATCATGCGGATGAATCCGCAGCTGAAACCTTTTGTCACAGATGAGAATGCCTATACGCATCTTGATCGCCTGATTGCAGAAGGAACCAAGTTTGATTTCTGCGTAATTCAGAATGTTCTGGAGCATGTCATCGATCCGGAAGGGCTGTTAAAAAACCTGAAGCGCATTATCAATCCTGGAGGCCTTATTCTTGTTAATGTGCCGAATGATTTCAGTGATCTGCAGAAACTGGCGATTGAAAAAGGCTTTATCAACCGTGAATTCTGGTTTGGGCCGGTAGAGCATCTGCATTATTTCAATACAGATAATCTGCCTAAATTCGTTACGGCGATGGGATTTGATGTCGTGGATGCCTATGGTGATTTCCCGATTGATTTTTTTCTGCTTAATGAACATGCCAACTATGTCATGGATAAATCAAAAGGCAAGGCATCGCACCGGGCGCGCATTATGCTGGATTTGCTGATGGCAGAGAAAGGCATGGCGAACTACCATAAATTCTGCCAGGCCATGTCAGGGGTAGGTGTCGGCCGTAATATTTGTGTCATCGCGCGGATGAGATAGGTTTTTCATGAAGTGTGCCATTTTTTCGGACATACATGGCAATAACGCGGCATTTCAGGCCGCGTTAACTGCAGCGCGCCGGAAAAATGTCGAGCTTTACCTGATTGCCGGTGATTTTATGGGGTATTATTTTCGTCTGTCGGAAATAATGGAATCTATAAAAGATCTAAATGTCCATGCTATACGTGGCAACCACGAAGATATGTATCGAGACTGGGTAGAATATCCGGAGCAACGTTCATCATTGGAAAAGAGATATGGTCAGTCATTTTCCCGTAGCAGGGATACGCTCACAGATGAGCAAATAAAATGGCTTCAGACGCTCCCCGAAAAACTTGAGCTCACTATCGATGGCCATAACGTGCTGATCTGCCATGGTGCCCCGTGGGATGCGGATGAGTATTTATATCCGGATACGGATGAAGACAAAGTGCAGCGATTATTCGGCGAGAATAAATCACTGCTTATCTTTGGTCATACGCATTACCCCGTGCATTGGGAAGAAAATGGCCGGCATGTTGTGAACCCCGGATCGGTCGGGCAGCCGCGGGACCGTAACCCCGGAGCCGCGTGGGCTTTGTGGGATACGGCGGAGAATACGGTCACGATGCATCGTGAGACATATGATATGGCACCTGTTATAAATGACTGCCTTAAGTTCTCACCTGAACAGGAATATTTGCGTACGGTACTGACGAGGTCAAAATGGGACTAGAAACATACGTCATCACCGGGGCTAACGGGGATATCGCCATGTCAATGGCCGAGATACTTCGCGATTTGCGACCGGAAGCCCGTCTGATAGGGACGGATGTTACGGCAATCTGGCCAGCTGCGAATGTTTTTGATGAAGTCGTCATTATCCCTAAGGCCAAAAGCGCAGATTATACGCAGGCATTAAAGGCGTTGCAGGATAAGCATGCTAATGCCCTTATCATACCGAGTAGTGAACCTGAATTACGTTTTCTGGCGCAGAATCCAAGCATGACCATTGGACTTAACCTGCTGATGAATAGTGCGGATTTGATTATTTCCATGATGGATAAATATGGATGCAATCAATGGCTGCAGAATCTGGGAATTGCCGTTCCCACTACATTGCTTTTGCACGAAGCCAAAGAAAAAGACCTGCCATTGTTTGTTAAACCACGTTTTGGCGCCGGAAGCAGGGGGCTTGAGACAGTCCGTACAGTCATGAAACTGGCGCTTCTGCAGGAAGAGCGCGATGCAGATAATGTGGCGCAGGAATTGCTTGATGTCGAAGGGCAGGAGTATACCTGTGCGCTCCTGACAACTGATGATGGTTATAGATCCTTTATCATGCACCGTGAAGTGAAAGGTGATATCACCGGCAAGATGGAAGGCGTGCAGAATGATGCGATTGAGCGTATTATCAAACAAATAGCTGCGCATATTCCCCCGCGTTCCGCTATTAATATACAATTGCGGCTTATGCCGGATGGCCCACGCATATTTGAAATTAATCCCCGTTTTTCCAGCACTGTAAAAATGCGGCATTTACTTGGTTTTTGTGATTTTCAATGGGCGTTGGACCTGCATGAAGGACGTGCATTGGCCCCCTGCAATCCAATCTACGGAAAGAGAGTATATCGTGCGTACCGAGAAATTATTGAAGAATAGAACCTATCGGTCCTTCGCCAAGACAAACGCGCTTTTGGAGCGTGCGGAAAAAGTCATTCCGCTGGGGAGCCAGACATTCTCCAAGTCACATCTGAATTTCGTACGTGGAGCGTATCCGTTGTTTCTGGAACGTGGCAAAGGGGCGCGAGTCTGGGATGTGGATGGCAATGAATATATCGATTTTCTGCTGGGGTTGATGCCGGTGGTTCTGGGTTATGGCGATGAAGACGTCAATCAGGCCATTATCGAGCAGATGCATAAGGGGATTTCGTTCAGTTTCTCGACAGCCATTGAGTCGGATTTGGCTGAAATGCTGATTGATCTTATTCCTTCGGCAGAAATGGTGCGTTTTGGTAAGAACGGGTCGGATGCCACTGCCGGTGCGGTGCGTGTCGCGCGGGCGTATACTGCCCGGGAAAAAGTGGCCGTATGCGGATATCACTCCTGGCATGACTGGTATATTGCGTCGACCCCATTCAATCTGGGCATTCCGGAAGCCGATAAGGAGCGTATCAGCAAATTTAATTACAATGATCTGGATAGCCTGGAAACTCTTCTAAAGAAAGAGCCGGATGCTTATGCTGCCGTTATGCTTGAGCCAGCCAACGCTGTAGATCCAGCTCCAGGATTTCTGGAAGGTGTGCGCGATTTGGCGCATAAATATGGCGCCCTGCTGGTATTTGATGAAATCGTTTCTGGCTGGCGTACCGATTTAGGTGGGGCACAGGCCTATTATAAAGTAACGCCAGACTTATCCTGTTTCGGTAAGGCTATGGGCAATGGTATGCCGATTGCCGCTCTGGTGGGCAAACGTGAATACATGCAGACAGTTGAGAAAGTGTTTTTATCGTCAACCTTTGGCGGGGAAACGCTTTCCATTGCGGCGTCTATTGCCACGATTAACAAGATGAAGCGGACAAATGCCGTGCTACTGATGCATAAAACGGCGGGAATTCTACAGGATGGGATTAACAAACTCATTGCTGAAAACAATCTCACAGACCACCTGAATATTGGAGGGGTGACCTGGTGGCCACGCATTCAATTCTGCAATTGTCCGTCCGAGAAAACTATGCTCGCGACAAGCCTGTTGCGGCAGGAATTGGCGGAAGCAGGCATCATTCATGGTGCAGGTATCAGTATGTGCCTGTCACATTGCCTGGGTGATGAGCCACAGGAAATTCTTCGCCGTTGGGCGCTCGCACTTCCAGCTTACGGCGAAGCTATTACCAGTCAAGCGCCGCAAGATTTTCTGCGTGGCGATATCATGAAACCCCCATATCAGGTTCGTTAGGAGGTGACCGACATGAAAAATGTAGCTGCTATATTCGCGCATCCGGATGATGAAGTTCTTGCCTGTGGTGGCATGCTGGCCAATCATGTGCTGCACGGCGATAATGTACGTATTCTGATTCTGGCAACAGGGCTGGCCTCACGCGGGGAGACAGATAAAGCCGCGTTTCAGTCATTGCAGAATGATGCACGGGCGGCTGCCCTTGAGTTAGGTGTTACCAGTGTGTCGTTTGGCAAATTTCCCGATAATGCCATGGACAAAGTCCCTTTACTGGATGTGGTGAAGGCTGTTGAGTCGTTTTTGACTGAAGTTCCGACAACGCATATTTATACCCATCATATGGGCGATATGAACATCGATCATGAAATCACTTGTCGTGCCGTTCTGACGGCGGCACGGCCATTGCCGGGTGTCAAAGAGCTGGTTGTGCTTGCGGGTGAGGTAAATTCGTCAACCGAGTATGCGCCACCACCTATGTTTCCATTCACGCCGACGGAATATCACAGTATATCAGCCACGCTGGATAAAAAGATCAAAGCGATGGCGGCGTATAAAGGTGAATTGCGCGACTGGCCACATCCACGTTCCCTGAAAGCGCTGGAGCATCAGGCCCGCAACCGTGGCACGCAGTCGGGTATGGATGCCGCTGAAGCCTTCATGACGTTACGTCGCATCAATGCCTTATAATGAGTGAAGTGGTTCCGTCATATATCGATGCCTACCGTACGGTTTGTACGCAGGCCGACCCGTATGTAACCTATGCCTTGCTGAATAATCTCGAAAGACAGGGATTGGATATTGCTGATTCCGATCTCGCCGGATTGGTAACCCCAGATTATTACCACGCAGCCCGGTCTTACATCACACAAGTTATGTTACGTTCCAATCGGACGCGGGTGAGTCCGAGGATCATGCAGTTCGCAGCTGGGTATAAAGGCTCCCATATCATTCCATACCCGCTAAAGTGGCGAAAGACGCTGAAAGCAAGCGGGATTAATGTCAATGATATGGCCAGTCGCCTTGCTTTTATCGGTGTACAGATACGCCAATGGGCCAAGGTTCTAATTGTGGTGCGGCAAATGGTCAAAATGGCGTTATCATCTTACGCTGAAAGTCATTTTCAAGACACCATGATATATAATATTCCCGTAGGAGCGTTGCCACGTAAGGAGCGGAAATTCCAGAAAGATACATTTATCGACTGGCTTCGCCGAAACGGAAAAATATCGGAGCCATGTCTAGTAAAAACCCAGGCAAATATTCCCGGGAATGTGGATGAGTCCTTGTTTGTTTCAGAATATAGTTTTCCGGGCCTGAGTAAACAGGACATTACATCTTTTCTCAGTAATGCCGCTTGCCTAGCTGGCAAGGTTTTTCTGAAATGGGCGGGCGGCAATTGGGCAGCCTTGTTTCTTCTGCCAGGATTAATTGAGAATTTGTATTTCAAGCGGCTGCACCAAAGGCCATCCGCTTATGTTTTTTGTAATTCCGATTTTGCGGTGCGCCCCTTCTGGACCTATACAGCGGAATTCGGCGGAGCGAATGTCGCCTTATGCTTCTATTCAGCTAATATAAACTGTTTTTATCCAGGACAGACGGAGGATGCGCCGCCGCCGCCGGGATATATCACTATGTCCTGGCCGAAATACTGGGTTATCGATCAGGCGCAGGCACATTTCTTACAACATAATTGTCATGTCACATCACCTGTTGAGGTAGTGGGGCCGATAGACTTCACGGACTCCGAGGATGATCTGCCCCCAATTCCTGCAAATGCCGTGGCGTTATTTGATATATCGGTGTTCGATCTTAATCATGTGGCGAATATGGCCTTGATTGCGCCGTATTACACACCCGAAATTATGGCGGCTTTCCTGACGGATGTGGTGGAAGAAGTTATAGCGCAGGGCGGCTATGTTGTCTGGAAGATGAAACGGGATGTCCGGGCTGATCTAATTGAGGGGCAGTATCAGCAAGTCATTGAATCTATCCGTAATAATCCGCATGTTATTTGCGTTCCACCCGGTATTGCCGTACGCCGCGTATTGGAAGTGGTAAAGGCCAGTATATCCATCCCGTTCACGTCGACCGCCCTGATGTCAGATGCATTGGGATGCGCGACGTCATATTATGATCCGACTGGGGGTGTAACGTATGAGAAGGATTTGTCACGCGATTTGCCCGTATTATGCGGGCGCAAGGCGCTTGCAAGCTGGATTTCAAGCGTGTTAAGGCCGTTGCAGCACAATGTCGTATAGGGCGTTTGCCTCATAAGCCCAAAATTTCACAGGCCATTTTTCTCGGGCTATAAATTCTGTCGCCGCGCGGTGTACACCAAAGGTACTGTAGGACGCCCATACGATATGGGCAAAATCATTGAATACCAGATAGCCGCCATGTTTTACTTTACGGCAGGCAACTTCGATATCGGCGCGAACCCCTTCGTAAGAATGGTCGCCATCGATATATATCCAGTCAAAATATTCATCGGCAAACTGGTTCAGTGTTTCCCATGAGCTGCCTTTCACGAGTCGAACAGAGCAGGAATCGCTTGACTGGATAGCAGGATCAATTTTGGAGAAATCGATATCGAACCCGACATATTCAGCCGGTTTGTTAATGGCCAGAATTTTTTTGGTAAAACGCCCATATTCCACGCCGATTTCAGCCACACGACCGTTCTTCGGAAGCAGCTCAAGTAACTGGCTTCGGTCGGCAACGACACGCGCATCAGCAAAAACCTCGGGTGGGAGAGGCGGGGACAGATACGCCGGAATACGACATATTTTCCATAGCTTATAGGCACGTAAAGCAAATTTAGGCGCATGCTTAACAATCGCATGTTTGATGGTTTTGTTGTTCATGGTCGTATTCCTTTGGTTTCAGACTATAGAAATTCCGATACGCCGCAATCAATTTTTGGTATATTTCCGCCGAAAGTTGGGCGTAGCATGTGTGGCATCACCGGATTCTGGTCAGGATCAAAATTACCATCGGAAGAAGCGGGGATAGAAACCCTCCGTCATATGATGGTCGGTATCCGGCATCGCGGCCCGGATATGAGCGATACCTGGGCTGATCCGGCGAATGGAGTCTTTCTGGGTCATCAGCGGTTAAGTATTGTTGATCTCAGCCCCGCCGGGGCGCAGCCGATGACGACACGTTCCGGCCGTTTCGTCATAATTTATAATGGTGAGTTATATAATACCGTTGAATTGCGTGATGAACTGGTCAAAAAAGGTATTTCGTCTTTTCGTGGACATTCGGACACGGAAGTATTGATTGAGCATATCGAGGCTTTTGGCGTTGCGGCTACTTTACCCAAATTAAACGGTCTGTTTGCTTTTGCGGTTTATGACCGTCAGGAAAAAATCATGACGCTGGCTCGGGATCAACTGGGCATTAAACCATTGTTCTGGTCGTTCCGTGGTGGCACGCTTATTTTTGGTTCCGAGCTTAAGACATTTCACAAATTCCCCGGCTGGAATATGGAACTGAATATGCAGGCCGTGGCCGGATATTTCAGCCGCAATTATATTCAAGGCCCACGCAGCATCTATGCCAACTGCCATAAGCTTTTGCCGGGGCATTACCTGACACTCAGTCAAGGTGGTGTGCCGCTGGTCAATATGTATTGGTCTGTGGAATCCCGTCAGCGCCCTTCCGTCCCCAAGTGTGATCTTGCCGGTTATTTTGAAACCCTACTGACCGATGCCGTCAAGCGGCAGATGGTGGCGGATGTGCCGCTGGGTGTATTCCTGTCCGGCGGCATTGACAGTTCATTGATTGCATCATTGATGCAGAAGAATGCCACAACCCCGATCCGCACGTTCACCATTGGCTTTGAGGAAGATGCGTATAACGAAGCGTATTATGCTCGTGAAGTTTCAAAGATACTTGGGGCACAGCACAGCGAGGCCATATTGAGTCTGAAGCAGGCAATCGATTTGATCCCCAGCCTGCCGGAATTTTATGATGAGCCCTTCGCCGATTCATCCCAGTTACCGACTATGTTGTTAAGCCGGATGGCGCGCAAGGATGTAACCGTATGTTTGTCCGGGGATGGGGGCGACGAACTTTTTCTGGGTTATAAACGCTATTTCAATGGCCGTAATTTGTTTGGCAAATTGGATATGATGGGGCATGTGCCGCTTGCCGCCGATATCATGGAATCTGCCAGTCATCTGCCGTGGCATATCATGCAGGCGCCAGCCAATATGGACCTAAAACTCAAGAAAATGGCCTATATGACGCGGCATAAGGATATCGCCAGCCGTTATGATGAAATGATTTCCTTATGGCCTGGTAAAATCGGGCCAGTGCAAGGGCGAGTGCCTGATTCACCTTCTGTCTATGTCGAATATACAAGCGATAACATGGGATATATGCGGGCCTATGATATTGAGTCCTATCTGCCGGATGATATCCTTCAGAAAACCGACCGTGCGAGTATGGCGTATGCGTTGGAGGTGCGTGTACCATTTCTTGATATTCGCGTGGTTGAGAGCGCGTTGCAGGTTCCGCACGACAAACAATTTCAGTGGCAGCGCGGCAAAGTTATTTTGCGTGATATTCTGGCTAAATACATTCCCCGGCAAATATTTGAGCGCCCAAAATCAGGATTCAGCGTACCGATTGGCGCGTGGTTACGGCATGATTTACGTGATATGGCGGAGACATATCTGTCAGAACAAGCCCTCAATAATTTAGGTTTTCTGGATACCGGTATGATACGGACCCGTTGGAAACAGCATCTGGCAGGAACGCATGACTGGAATCATTCATTATGGGGTGTGCTGATGTTCCAGCTGTGGCACCAGAAATATAAGGCCTAATTTCCTGACCAGATATTGACATACGCCATCATATTCCGGCGGACATCGAAGCCGTTGGATATGACGGTTTTGCCAGCTGTTTTAGGTGAGGTAAAGGCCAGGCAAATCGTTTCGGCAATGCTTCCAGCGTCCAGATTATTCAGGATATAGCCCGTTTCCGGCGTCACAAGTTCATCGATCCCGGGTGTATGGCTGACCACGGGGGTGAGGCCCGCATACATGGCTTCCTTGACCGCGTTGGGAAGGCGTTCGCCAGCGGAAGCACTAGGCAGGATAAAGACACTGCTCTGGTATAAATTATCATAGACCTGTGCGGGCGATAGAAAACCCAGAAATTTTACATGATGCGATACGCCTAGCATTATGGCCTGGGTTTTTAGGGTATCGTATTCTGGGCCATCACCCACAATAACCAGTGTTACGTCTGGATAATGCCGCAGAATGTGGGGCAGGGCATCAACGACCAGATGTGTCCCTTTATCCGCTATCAAACGCGATACGATGATGATGCGATGTGGGTCACGTATCTGTTGTGTATTATGTTTCTCAATTCCTGCGATATCGATACCACGATGAATGACATGGAGCCGTGATGTATCAAAGCCATATTGATCCAGCAGAGTGCGATTGGCCTGCGCATGCGTTACAAGTGCATCGGCTTTCCGGGCGACGTCATGAGAAAGTGAAAGATTTTTCATTAGGTCATAGGCACCCAGGAACATTGTCAGGCGTAAATTCGACATTTTGCGGCGGAGTAAATATCCGACGCCTGCCGGGTAATGCCCCCAGAATAAATGAACTGCATCCGGTTTAGTTTTTTCAATTATATTGAAGGCCCAGAAGTATAACGGAATAAAAAAGGCAAGTTTGACGCATTCAATTCCGCGTTCTTTCAGGCAACACCCCAACAATTCAAGCAACAAAACCGGATTACACAGGCCCAGTAGTATTCCCTGGATATAGGCCGGGAAGCTGCCGCTGGCGGATAAGATATCAGTGACATGCAGATTTTCCAGGAGCCTGTCCGCATTGGATGGGGCAGGGCGTAAGGCAATAACATTTACCTGATTGGCGCCCATATCACGCAGCGCGGCGATGTCCCGGGCGCAGAATGTTTCAGACCGTGACGGCCATTGCATGGTCACATAGGTTATTTTCATTATTGTTTGTAATAGCCCTTATACCATTCCACGAATTTGTGAAGTCCGGTGCTCAGGGGTGTTTCAGGTTTAAAGCCGGTATCACGTATCAGGTCGTCGATATCTGCATATGTTGATTTAACATCCCCCGGCTGCATCGGCAGGAAATTCTTTTGGGCGGACTTGCCAAGTTTCTTTTCCAGTATTTCGATCATATCGAGCAGGCGTTCCGGCTGGTTATTGCCAATATTATAAATTCTGTAAGGCGGTGCAGCCTGCTGCGGCTGGGGTATCAGCTTGCTGATGCCTGATACGATATCATCAATATAGGTAAAGTCGCGGGACATATCACCGTTATTGAAGACGTCGATAGGCTTGCCATCCAGAATCGCCTTGGTGAAGATAAAATAAGCCATATCGGGGCGTCCCCACGGGCCGTACACAGTAAAGAAGCGAAGGCCGGTACAGGC
>CAMLMM010000070.1 GCA_946481105.1 uncultured Alphaproteobacteria bacterium | reverse complement strand
CATAGTGCTACCTTTTTGAGCAGTTTTCGTCAATATAGGGTTGTTTTTGTAAATGCTAATATAAATTTTATCATATTGATTATAAATGAAAATAAATCTCTATTAATCTTGAGCAAAACTACCGACCTAAAACTCATAACCTGAAGGTCGTCAGTTCAAATCTGGCTCCCGCAACCAATACATCTTCCAAGAAAATCCAAAATCGTATCTAACTTATTGAAAAATATATATTTTCCGCCTATTTGCTGTCCGGGGGCTTCCGGGGCTATACCCTGACATCCATGCATTTTTAGGGTATATTCCAGGGTATATTCAGTTCAAATTACATTTGTCCCTAAAAACTGGAAGTACCATTGATGTGCCTAAGATCAAAGCGAAGCTAACTTATTGAAAAAATTTGTATTGCCGCACCCATTTATAAAAATGAATACCAAGGTTTATTTATCACGTCGCCAGAACGAAAGCTTTCAGCTTCTCCAGATCATTTTCCATGATGGTAAATTTTTCGGGGCGGTCCATCAGGTCGGCCAGATGCGCTGGTAATTCCGGGGTGCCGCCCGTTGCTTTTTTCACTACATCCGGGAATTTGGCGGGGTGAGCACAGGCGAGAGCTACTTGCGGCCCGTCATAGTCGAGCCCCGCATTTTTTAACGCATAAAGACCCACGGCGGTGTGCGGATCAATAATAATGCCTGTTGCTTCATAGAGGCCACGTATCGTGGCGATAGTATCATCATCGGAACAACGCAGTGCGGTAAATTCCTGCTGGGCTTCCATCATGATATGAGCAGGCAAGCTATAGGAGCCGTTATCTTTGAGATCATTCATAAGGTGAGAAAGTTGGCGGGCATCGTCATCCAGTGCAGAAAACAGGAAGCGCTCAAAATTGCTGGAAATCTGGATATCCATGCTGGGGCTGTAGCTAGGGACCACCGGTTCTAGGGTCATGGCACCTGTTTCAAAGAAACGTGTCAGGATATCATTGCGGTTGGAACCAAGAACCAACGGTCCGATAGGGGCGCCCATTTTTTTCCCCACCCAGGCGGCGAGTATATTGCCGAAATTCCCGGTAGGGACGGCAAAAGCAGGTGCCGCTTTTAGCTCATGCGCAGCTTCCACATAATAAACAATCTGCGCCATGATGCGCGCCCAGTTGATCGAATTGACGGCAGAGAGGTTTTTTTGTTGACGTAAATCAGAATCGGCAAAACATTTTTTGACGAGAGTCTGGCAATCATCAAACGTGCCTTCAATAGCAATATTATGAACATTCGGTTCAATTACGCTGGTCATTTGGCGTCGTTGGATATCGGAGGTCCGACCTTTGGGGTGCAGGATAACAATGTTTATATTCTTGCGCCCGCGGCAGGCTTCAATCGCCGCAGATCCGGTATCACCCGAGGTTGCACCGATAATGGTGATCCGCTGGCCATTTGATTCCAGCACGGCATCAAAGAGTCGAGCCAGGAACTGCAAGGCGATATCCTTGAAGGCCAGGGTAGGGCCATGAAAAAGTTCCAGCAAATACACATCCGGCCCAATCGGCCGCAAGGGCGTAATATCATCTGTCGTAAAATTTTTGGCGCTATAGGTATCGTGCAGAATTTTTTTTATGGTATCGGTTGGTAAAGTTCCACCAATATAAGGCGCCATCACCTGGAGGGCGATATGATTATAATGCGATTCAGGAGGTATGTCATTTAACTGCGGCCAGTTGGCAGGCATAAACAGACCACCGTCAGGGGCCAGGCCCTGGAGCAATACATCAGTAAATGTAGTCGGCGTGTTGTAGCCGCGTGTCGAAATATAATGCATGATGGTGACCTGAATATCCAACCATTATAGCATAAAAAAATCAGGTGATGAGCACCTGATTTTTCATTTTTTTTATGGTCAGGAATGGAACCCTGATGAGGTAGAACGGAGCGAACTTATCATAAAGATATATTATTACCAAATGTTTTTATTAATATAATCCACCTGTCCCCTGCATGGTGGCTGGTTCCTGTTCCGGGTTTGGTTCCAGCATCTCACCGGCAGGCAGAGGCTGGTCAATAACAACACCATCTCCGTCATTTGTTTCAGCACTATAATTCATCATGGATGGCGGGTTCTGATCAGGTTCGGTGCCGGCGAGGAATGGTTCCCAGATGGCATTTGGATCATCGGATGACGTTGGCGTACCGGAGCGCGCATTGACTTGTACCATGCGCACACCCGGTGGCACACGGAACGGTGTTGCAGGAACATCGGCCAGGGCTTTTTCCATGAATTCCTTGAAGATAGGGACGGAGACACTCCCGCCAGTTTCTTTCTTCCCGAGTGTTTTCGGCTCGTCATAGCCCACGAATACGCCAGCCACGAGGTCAGGAGTAAAGCCAATAAACCATACATCTTTGGAATCGTTTGTAGTACCTGTTTTTCCGGCGAGTGGACGGTCAAGACTGGCTAGTGAGCGGGCGGTCCCGCGCTGCACGACGCCTTCGAGGATCGATACCATCTGGTACGCAGTACGGGGGTCGGCAATCTGTTCACGGTTATCCGGGATATCCGGCGTGGTCTGTGTTTCCCATTTAATCAGCGGGCCACAACCATAGCAGGTACGGTCATCGGTCCGTTCAATGGTGATGCCGTTACGGTCCTGGACACGGTCGATAAAGCTGGGCGAAATCTTTTTCCCGCCGTTGACGATCATGCCATAGGCAGTTGTCAACTGGAGCAGCGTGGTTTCACTGGCACCTAGCGCGTTGGATAAATACGGTCCCATATTGTGAGTGATGCCAAAGCGTTCGGCATATTCCACGACATTCTTGATTCCGACCTGTTCGGCGAGGCGAATGGTCATAAGATTGCGGGATTTTTCAATCCCGACACGCAGCGGGGTAGGGCCGAGAAAGTCGCCGGAGTAGTTTTCCGGTTTCCAGACATTCCCGGCTTGATCGGTAAAGGTGACAGGACTGTCAAGGATAAGGGTGGATGGCGTATAGCCTTGATCCAGCGCAGCAAGGTAAACGAAGGGCTTAAAGGCGGAGCCCGGCTGGCGCTTGGCCTGTGTTGCGCGATTGAACTCGCTACCGTCAAATTTCCAGCCGCCCTGCATTGCCAGAACGCGTCCGGTATTGGGGTCCAGCGCGACGAATGACCCCTGAACCAGTGGCACCTGACGCAGGCGATAGACGTCTTTCTGTTGGGGCGGGTCTTTTTTATCTTTGGCCGGAATTTCGACATTTGCCCGTTCCACCATAATGATGTCGCCGCGTTTCAATGGGGTGTTAGACCCGGCAGCCCAGGTCACATCTTCAGCAAACAGGCCGTCTTTCGTTCCATCTGCCAGACCTATATTAGCCTGACTGGATGTCGCATCCATCACCATGGCAAGCTTCCAGCTGTCCAGCATGCCGTTTGGCAAAGCAAGGGCATTCAGTATCTGCGGATAGCTTCCGACGTTTTCTTTTTTGACGGGGCCGCGCCAACCTTTGCGGCGGTCAAAGGACATCAGCCCATTGTGCAGTGCGGTTTCAGCAATTGCCTGAAGCTTCGGATCGATGCTGGACCGAACGGACAGCCCGCCCCGGTATAATCCGTTATCGCCATAGGATTTTTTCAGTTCACGGCGGATTTCTTCGGCGAAATACGGCGCATTGACCACATCATCCTCCTTCGGCGTGGTTGTCACCAAAGGTTGTTTTTCGGCCTCTGCGGCCTCCAGGCTTGAAATATGCCCGTCTATAAGCATACGACCAATAACATAGTTACGGCGGATGACGGCTTCTTCATGATGCTTGACCGGGTCATAGTTATTGGGGGCTTTGGGCAGGCCAGCCAGAAAGGCCGCCTCCTCAATCGTCAGTTCGCTGAGTGGTTTATTAAAATAATGGAGTGAGGCCGCAGCCACACCATAAGCACGCGCGCCGAAATAAATCTGGTTGAGATAGAGTTCGAAAATACGGTCCTTCGGCAGGGCCTGTTCAATTTTGTAAGCGAGGATGGCCTCACGGATTTTGCGGTCATAGGTCGCTTCATTCGTCAGCAGGAAGTTTTTGGCGACCTGTTGCGTAATCGTGGACGCGCCCATCGGACGGCGATTCTGGCCGCGGTTCTTCAAGTTGATGATGACGGCGCGGGCAACAGCGGTTAAATCAACGCCTTTATGCTCATAGAAATTCTGGTCTTCTGCCGATATGAATGCATTTTTCACGCGGTCGGGAATTTCGGTGATAGGAACGAAAATACGTTTTTCCTGCGCAAATTCGGCGAGGAAACGCCCATCAGCGGCATGAACGCGCGTAACAACCGCTGGACGGTAGTCTTTTAGTGCCGTGAAGTCAGGTAAATTCTGACCATATTTGTAAATGACGGCGCCGATAACGATGACTCCGGCAAACGCCCCAATAAAGCCAAGAGATAAAAGAAATAAGATAAACCGCCCAATGAATTTCATGTGTTTTCTATGGCACAAGACGCGGCGTGGCGAAAGGGAAAATCAGGGGTAGACAACAGCAATATCCTCACATTACGGAAACTTTAGAATGTTTCGGCATTTTTGAAGGCTGATGCTTGTTTGTCTTTATCTGAAATAACGACATTGTGGGTGATGACCGGCCACTGAATGCCAATATCCGCGTCATTCCACAGAACGCTACACTCATGCTGGCGCGCGTAATAATCGGACGCTTTATATAAGGTGGTGGCAGAGGGACTGAGTACCATAAAACCATGTGCAAAACCTTCCGGTATCCACAACTGACGGCGGTTGGTGGCGCTTAGTATCGTGCCTATCCATTGGCCGAAAGTGGGGGAGGCACGACGCATATCGACGGCCACATCAAAGACTTCACCCTCGAGAACCTGAACCAGTTTGGCTTGGGCTTGCAGTATCTGGTAATGCAGGCCGCGCACGACATGCTGATGCGACGTGGAGCAATTATCCTGCACGAACGTCACTTCATGCCCGATAGCGGCATTAAGCTTATCACGTTGATATATTTCGCTGAATGTACCGCGTACATCGGCAAATACATCCGGTTCGATGATCAGCACATCGGGAATATTTGTTGGCGTGACTTTCATGCTTTACTCCCTTTCAGGTAACGGCGGACATCATCCTGCCACAGGGGCGGGGTTATTCCAAATACCCGTTCGAATTTTTCGGTGTTCAGGCGCGAGTTACGCGGCCGCCGGGCAGGGAGGTTAAGGTCGGTGTCCAGAATAGGTTCAATATTGGTATATTCCGGAAGGATGAAACGGGCGTAATCGTACCAGCTTGTTTCACCACGAGCAGCGACGTGATAAAGTCCCTCGATCTCCGATTGCAGGGCGGTGAGCGTCGCCTGTGCCAGAAACTCCGCCGAGGTGGGGGCGCCGATCTGGTTGGATATAACGCGCAGTTTTTCGTTGGCGCGGGCTTTCGCCTGAATTTTGCTGATAAAGTTTTCGCCGTGCCCGTATATCCAGGAACTGCGCAAAATCAGGTAATGGCAGCCCGAATTCATGATGGCTATATCAGCCTCATATTTTGTCTGGCCGTATGTATTGAGGGGCGTTGGGGTATCGCTTTCCTGCCAGGGTTCATTTCCCTCACCATTGAATACATAGTCGGTGGAATAATGGATGAGCCGGATATTTTTTTTGGCGGCGTGCCGGGCCAGCAGGGCAGGGGCGGTGGTATTTACCTGCCGGGCTAAAACCGCGTGCGTTTCGGCGGCATCAACCTGTGTATACGCAGCGGCATTGATAATGATGTCGGGATTTATATTATTGAGCGTCTGTTCAAGGGAAGTCAAATTGGTGAAATCGCAAGCGGTTCGATCAGGTACGATAAGGACGGCTTTATCTGACATGACTTGCCGGATGGCGTGTCCGATCTGGCCGCTGCCCCCGAAAAGAAGTATTTTTGTCGCGCCATTTAATGCCATAAACAGGCTTGTAGCATAGATGATGTTGCTGCATAGCAAAATTTTTATTATGATGCCTATCTCTTTCCAGAATGAAGTGATAGGTGTCCTTTGAAGAACGTCCATAAATATGTTGCGTATCCGCAAGTCCCCCTGACTAACCGTACATGGCCGGATAAACGGCTGGAGCGTGCCCCGATCTGGTGCGCAGTGGACCTGCGCGATGGCAATCAGGCGCTTATCAATCCGATGAACCATGCCCGGAAGATCAAGATGTATAATCTGTTGGTCGCAATGGGATTCAAGGAAATCGAAATTGGATTTCCGTCCAGTTCGCAGATCGAATTCGATTTTGCGCGTTACCTGATTGAAAATGATTTAATTCCAAAAGATGTCACGATACAGGTGTTGATGCAGGCGCGTCCGCATCTGATTGAAAAAACCTTTGAAGCCGTCAAAGGCGCGCGCCGTGTCATCATGCATATTTATAATTCGACATCGGTGGCGCAGCGCCGCGATGTATTCAAAATGGGCCCGGACGGTATTGTCAATCTGGCTTGCGAGGGGGTGCGCCTGATTAAGGAGATGGCCGCACAGCGTCCGGAAACAGAATGGATACTGGAATATTCACCGGAAAGTTTTACCGGAACGGAACTGGAAGTCGCCGCGGATATCTGCAATGCTGTGATTGAAACATGGCAACCGACACCACAAAACAAGATGATTATCAACCTGCCGTCCACGGTCGAATTAGCGACGCCAAATATTTATGCCGATCAGATTGAATGGATGAGCCGTAATCTGAAGCGCCGTGATTCTGTCATCCTGAGTCTGCACACGCATAACGACCGCGGTAGCGGAATTGCCAGCACTGAATTAGGGCTGATGGCCGGGGCGGAACGCGTTGAGGGAACTTTGCTGGGCAATGGCGAGCGGACAGGGAATGCCGACTTAATCACATTGGCACTCAACCTGTTTACACAGGGGGTCGACTCGGAACTCGATATGACAGATATTCCGGCTATCGTCAAAACGGTGGAGGAATGCAATCAGATAGAAACACATCCGCGTCACCCCTATGTAGGCGAGCTGGTCTTTACGGCGTTGTCCGGATCGCATCAGGATGCCATCAAGAAGGGGCTGGATGCCAATAAAGAGCAGGCACGGAACCATTGGGATGTGCCGTATTTGCCCATCGACCCGAACGATATCGGACGTACCTATGAAACCGCGATCCGTATCAACAGCCAGTCCGGCAAAAGCGGTATCGCCTATATCCTTGAGAAAGAATTCGGGCTTAAAGTGCCGAAGCCGATGCAGATTGAATTTGCCAAGGTTATTCAGCACATGGCGGATAGTTTGGCCCGTGAAATTCTGGCCAAGGAAATCTGGGAAAATTTCGACAAAGAATATATTGGTCAGGCTCGGGGGTATAAGCTTGCCAGTTGGGAATATCATAATGGCAATAAACCAGATCAGGTAGTGTGTAATGCCATATTGGAGGGATTGGATACGAATTCAGCCGATATCAGCTTTAAGGCGGACGGGAACGGCCCGATTGATGCCTTTACTGCCGGACTCAAAGAAAAGACAGGAAAAATATTCAAGCTTGAAAATTATGAAGAACACACCCTGTCAACAGGGAGTGGGGCGCATGCGGCTGCTTATGTTTCGCTCATGGATTCGAGGAACCGTGAGTTCTATGGTATCGGGATCGATGCCAATATCATGACGGCATCCGTGAAGGCGGTGTTATCGGCATTTAACAGGCTGATGATGGCGCAGGCTTAATATTTTATCTCGCGGTTGCAGCGTTTTTCGCATTGTTTCATTTTGTTGACAACGCCGGACGCCTGCATACCGGACATGGCCGACAAACCATCATAGCTTGGGATCGTCCCCGTTTGGCGGGCCTTTTCAGCATTTATGGCCTGTTGTTTGCGCATTTCGGTCTGGATGATTTGAGAACCGCATTCGTTCAGGCATGTTTTGCGCGCGTCGGCCACAGGATCATTCACTGTCTTGGGGGCGTACGTAACTGACATTTCCGCATAAGCAGGAACCGAAAAGCACAAAATTGTCAGGCATATAAGAATATACGATTTGACCATTTTTACCTCTCTTGTTTTGATTGTATCATAAACCAGATAGAAATCATAATATTAGACAGGCTTGATTTTTATACCTCCTAGGGGTATCTGATAAATATGACATTTCCGACCAGCACCGACCGCATTATCGAAGATCTGCAGAACGGGAATACCCGTTTTATCAATGGCCAGACCAGCCAGTCGTCAGAGTCATCCCTTAGTAAATTAAAATATTTCGCCGAACGCAGCCAATGCCCCAAAGCCATTGTCTTGTGTTGCTCGGATTCGCGCGCGCCCGTTGAAATGATTTTCGATCAGGATATTGGCGATTTGTTCGTTATCCGCGTCGCTGGAAATATTGTGGCGCCATCCCTGGTGGGCAGTGTTGAATTTGCCGTCAGCACCTTTGGTATCGGCCTGGTTATCGTCATGGGGCATACGCAATGTGGCGCCATTAAGGCGACACTAAACCATATTGAAAGTTTGCATGCGCTGGAGTCGGAAAATATCCATGATATCGTCAGCCGTATAAAGCCGCATATTTATCCCATCTCGCAGTTACGCGATATCCCGCCAGAGGAAAAGATGGATCGTGCCGTTGAGGCGAATGTACGCGCATCGGTCGGTCAATTGTCGCATTCCAGCCGTCTGATAGAAGGACTTGTCCAGCGGGGGAAAATAAAAATACTCGGGGCGGTACTTGAATTGACCAGTGGTAAAGTCACGTTCCTGCAGGATTAATCAGGCTGCTTTTTGCGATCCTGAGGGGGCGTTCTTTTTCACCGAATCTTTCATATCCTGCGGAATTTTCGCAGTATCATAAAACATTTCTTCTGATTTTATTTTTCCGTTTTCCAGGGTGACAATGCTGCACATGCGCAGGGGCGTGGCATCGTCATCGGTGCTCATATCGAATGTACCGACAACCTTATCCCCCTGAGCGATAAATTGAATATTTTCCATTTTGCCGCCGGGGCAGTTGGCCATCATATCAATCAATTCCTGCGCGCTGTTAAGCTGCATCATGGGGTCTTTCAGCGTGTAATTGGGATCAAGCAACGATTTAACGGTCTCAAAATCTTTAATAATGCAGGCGTTGTAGAGATTTTTTACAATTTCGAGATTATCGGGCATGGGCGGCCTCCTGAGATAAGATTTTCACTGAGAAAAAACTATTCAGGAGGTGGAAGGTTCCCTCCGCTTCCTATTGATGTGTAATGATTACACGGAAAAAGGAAATTCATGGATTAACCCGACCAATTTCTTCATGTCGTTAAATATGAGATCGGCACCTAAATTTGTAAGATCGTTGCCGTGGGATGTCTTGTCCAGAATGTGACTGCCGCCCGTAAAACCGAATACTGTCATGCCGGCGGCTTTTCCTGCCCGCACGCCATTGATACTGTCTTCGACAACAAGGCATTCTTCTGGTTGTACGCCAAGCTGGTCAGCGGCATATAAAAATATATCGGGGTTTGGTTTTCCCTCTGCGACAAGTGAAGAACTGTAAATTCTTCCCATGAATCGTTCGTCAAGGCGGGTGAGTTGTAACGTATAGTCAAGGCGGTCGTAGTCGCTGCTGGAGGCGATAGCCATAGGTATATCTATCTGGTCAAGCAGGTCGTGAATGCCGTTTATTGCTTTCAGATGCAGGCGAAAAGCTTCTTTTTGCAGGGTTCTTTTGTCGAAGCGGTCCATATAAGGGCGGTAATCGACACCACATTCTTTTTGAATGGAATCAAATGTATGCGTTTCGCTCTGCCCGCAGAAACGCCGGATATAATCCTCTGTGCTGATTATATACCCTGCTTCGGCCAACAACCGGGCGTCCAACTCACAGGCGATATGTTCGCTGTCGATAAGGCAGCCATCGCAATCCCAGATAAGCGCTTTAAATGACATTTTGATTCTTTCTTTTGTAGGGAGGGGGGGCTGTTTCGGATGTTATTTTGCAACGCTTATTTTCTTTACCAGTTTCCGGTTATATCGAATCTCCCGGTATTTAAACCACAGAAGCAACGCGTTGGCTGTCAAAGGAAGTGCCAGCAAATATGGGGACAAGAAAAACAAGGGAAGAAGAAGCGCATTGGACAAAACCAAAATACTGATATCGCTTTTTTTGCTTTGATTTAATCTTTTTTGCGCCATTCGCAAATTTGCGTCTTTTTTATTTCTTCTGTCGGCCACGTAAGCGGAGAAATCCGACAAACTCCAGGTCTTGCTGTAAAAATCATCGGGAAAGCAGATGCCGAATTCCATCTGAATCTTATCAAGAAACCGGATTTTATATCTCTTGCCTTTAAAAGTATCGTCGATGCCTTTGCCATTCTGCTTTATCAGGAATTGAAGGAAATTGGACTCCTGATAAGGCTCGGCACCATCTTCCCTGATTTCCTTGAATATCTCTAATATCTTGTCCGTAGTCATGGGTAGTTCTCTTTTTTGCTTTTAGTTGCTTGATAAAGATATGGCTAATATCGGTGATTCCGCCGGTATCCATTTTAGAATGTTCTCTAAGGATTGTCTAAGAATTGTAACTTTAAAGTAGCTCTTTCATTGATCTCATCGTGTTGTGAATCCAGCCATTCTCTTGCAATCCTCACAACTTTGAAGCCATTTTGA